>SPCK01000073.1 GCA_004525355.1 Spirochaetales bacterium | reverse complement strand
CTCCCGCGGAGGATCCAGCGCCAGGAGCTCGGCCGTCGCGAGCAGGGTTCCAGCATGGGCATCGTGCCCGCAGGCGTGCATTGCTCCAGCGATTTCGCTGGCGAAGGGAAGGCCGGTTTCTTCCGTAATCGGCAGGGCGTCCATGTCGGCCCGTATTGCCACCAACGGACCCTCGTTTCCGATGTCGCAGATGATACCCGGTCCGCAATTTTGCGGGTGCAGGCCAGCGGTGTTCAGTGCGGAGCGCACATAAGCGAGTGTACGGGGCAGGTCCAGGCCGACTTCGGGCTGGCGATGGAGGGCCCGGCGGTGTTCCGTTGCCCTCGCTCCGAGCGACGCGTCAGGCGAATGCGCCGATTTCATGCGAGCCGCGGTCGTGCCCGGGGTAGAGCCAGTCCTCGTTGCGCGGTAGTCCGCCACAATGGCCAGGGCGTCGGCCTCGTGCTCGTCGGAGACGACCAGGGAAAAGTCGGCTACATCGATATTGAACAGCGGATGCGTTTCCAACTTTCCGCCCGAGAGCAGTTCAGCCGGAACGCCGGCCGACCGGAGCATCGACATGAGTACGATCACGGCTTCTTGGGATACGCCCCTGTAAATCGTTTTCATGGATATTTCCTCACCTTGAGCGCATCGAATTCGGCGAGCTTGCCGCTGACCATCAAGTATATTTCGCGATCGAGGCCAGCCGTGTCGCGTTCAAATCGTTCGGATACAGAAATCGCGTCAAAGACCCCGTCAGGAACCAGTATGGGCGTCATCTTGCTTGTGCCAGCGCGCTCGCCTTCATCAATCTTGTTGTGCCGATAGCCCTCGCTCTCGGTCCAGGTCAATGAACGCTGATACCCTCGCTTGTCGTACACAAGCTGAAAGCCGATCATTCGACCACCTTCCTGGTCATACCATGCGTACAGATCGAAGAAATCGTCGAAAAAGAGCCTACGGTAGCTGTCATCGTGTTGACGCAGGTTGGGGAATTCCTTGAACATGACCTACTCCGATCTTGCTAAAGCCCGTTTCTTGCCGTCAGGACCGCGGTACGGATTCCTGACATTCCTGAGATACGCTTTATATACCGCGCATGCCTCGTAATATCCATCCGGCCCACGGAATGTGGACAGCTCGTCGCATCGGTATACCTCGAGCAGCGTGGGAAAGAGCGGATGCCTGAGGACGTTCTCGATACTCGAGGGAGGGATGCGTGGCAAGGCGGCAGGCAGCATATGATTGCGGACGAGAAAGGCAACGTCGTCCACGACGGACTGGGGATAGCCGAGCTTGCGCAGGAAATTTCTGGCCGTGCGTTCTCCCAGTTCCGAATGCCTGTCGAAGCGGCGGCCCTCGTTTGCCACGGCGTCGAGCTTTCCGGCGTCATGAAGCAATAGGGCCAGCGAGAGTATTTGATCGGGAGATTTGCGATGCGCGAAGGTTTCCAGGGTGTGGCGCCATGCGTCGCCTTCGGGATGAAAATCCTTGACATGGTCCACCAGGGTGAGCCCGGCGATATCCGGCCAGAAGGAGTCGAGAAAGCCTGATATGCGGAGGATTTCCAGGCCTTTTTCCGGATGGGCGCCGGTGATGATGAGGTCAAGGAGGTCGCGCTGACAGTCAGCACCGCAAGCGCCGAGGGATGGCAAGCCTTCAGTCTCCGGTTCGTAGGCATAGCGCGATGCCAGGATGGCCGCCTCGAAGAGAACCAGCTCGGGCGTAGATTCGTCAGGTCTGGGGCGCGACGTGTGAAGGGTTTCGTAGACGCCTCCACGAGCATAGAAGCGTTTGGCCGCCGGGTCATGGAGCAGTCTCAATTGCGGAAAGGCCGGTCGCGCGTCCCCTTCGGCGCACTGGAAGCGGAGGCGAGGTTCCCCGGTATCATCGGCCGCGTCGGCGTACGGTAGGCCGGGAAAAGAAAGGCCGTCATGGCCCGAGGCCAGCTCGACGACGCCGCCTTCAGCCCAAAGAAAGCGCACCGGGCCAGGCGAGACGCCAAAATAAGCGTCCAGGGCGCTGAAAGAGCAGTGCATCGCGTGCCTTTCGTAGCGGACGGGGAAGCGGATCCCGACGTCGCCCGTTGCCGTCGGAATCGGGGCGAGCCGGTACCGGTGCTTATCCCAGGTTCGGGGCTTTGTACAGTTCGTCGGCTGCAGGGAGCGTTTCTCGCAGGTCCCTGAGGAATTCAGGACCTTCTCCCATGTCTTCGTAGCTCTCGCAATGCTCGATACTGCGACGCGCTACGGTAAAATACTTGTATATCTTCTCTTGGCCCGATTTTTTAAGCCATTTGCCGGATTCGCAGCGGACGCGCAGGTAGTAACGGCCATCGCCCGCCGGAGACGGGACGAGTTTGCAGTGGATGCAGTTGGCGCAAAAAATCTTGCCCGGGGTCGATGATTCGAGTTCCTCCACGGCATATTCGATACGCAAAGCTTCCATGACCGTTGCCACCTTTCCAACTATCATAGTATATAATCACCTGGGCCCGGTCAAGGCGCTACGGCGTCCAGGATATTCCAGGCGCAATATGCGCGGGCGAAGTGCGATCAGTAAGGCAGGAGAACTTCATGTTGGCTACCATTATCAATGCCGTTGCTATCATCATCGGCACGTTTATCGGGATTCTCTTTCGCAAGGGCTTTTCCGAGCGCGCCAAGGAGGTCGTGTACAACGCGACCGGGATCATATCGCTGATAATCGGCCTGTCCATGGCCCTGGGCAGCGGCCATATCCTGGCGCTGGCCCTGAGCATCATCGTGGGCGGCCTGATCGGAACGGCCTTGGACGTCGAGGGCGCGATATACCGTTTGGGTGAATTCCTGCGCTCCCACTTCGCCCGGGGAGAGGCCGGAATCGAGGGAGAGGCATCTGGCGGATTCGCCTACGGATTCCTGAACGCCTCCGTCCTGTTTTGTGTCGGTGCCATGGCCCTGGTCGGATCATTCAAGGCGGGAGCCGAGGGCGATTATACGCTGTTATTGACCAAGAGCGTGATGGACGGCTTTGTCGCCATCATGTTCGCGGGCGCCATGGGCGTGGGCGTGGGTTTTTCGGCCATTTCGGTTTTTGTATACCAGGGCGCACTGACGTTGCTGTCCGTGTGGATACGGCCATACGTGAGCCAGGAAATGATTACCGAGCTGAGCGCGGTTGGTGGGGCGCTGGTGGTCATGATTGGCATCAACCTAATGGGACTCAAGAAGATCCGTACGGGAGATTTCCTACCTGCCCTGGTAGTCATCGTTGTCCTCTCCCTGCTTTTCGTCTATATTCCTATCTTGTAGAAAAGTCTTGGAAAATCGCGCAGGCGGTGTTTCCAACAGTACCAATCCGGGAGGGGGCGCAGCAACGTATCGTTCGAGTCGATTTTTCTCGCGGACCTGCTGCAACCGTCGCATTGGATCAAGGTCTACCTGATGATGACCCACGAAGCGCGAAACGCAAAACGTGCCCGGACCGGATTTTCCGACCAAACGGGACCTTGGTACAAGCTGGATAATGCCGCTACTATCATGCCGGCGGTAACGACACGGCGAAACACCACGCTGTTCAGGCTTTCAGTAACACTTGACCATCCGGTCAAGCTGGTCGAACTCGAGGGCGCCCTTGAAAAGACCGTGAGCCGGTTCCCGTACTTCCTGGTCAGTCTGCGACGGGGATTTTTCTGGTATTACTTCCAACCGCTGACAGTTCCCGTCCGTCCCATCTCCGATCTCGGACAGCCGTGCGTCGGGCATGATATTCGGGTGCCGGGAGCGCCGCTCTTTCGCGTACGACTTCGCGATCGAACGATAGCCTGTGAGTTCAGCCACGTCCTGACTGACGGTACAGGCGGCACGACGTTTCTCAGGGTACTGCTCGTCGAGTATTTTCGCCGCTGCGGAACCGTTTCGGAAGTATCCGATCTCGGCTTCAGCCTTGACGGTTTTCCTGACCCGGAGGAGTACGAGGACGCCTATCACCGTTTCTACAAGCCCGGAGTCCCCGTTCCGTCCGCCTTGCCCCAAGTCTTTCATCTCGAGTCGCCGCTGATACCGCATCCGGGATATCGGGTTATCTCGGGCGTGATACCGCTCGATGCGGTATTGGCCCAAGCCAAGGCGCGCCATGTGAGCATGACCGAATTCCTGGCGGCGGTATACATAGAGTCCCTGTTGGCGATACGTGCGTCGTACGTCGAGCGCAAGAAACGCGTACGACCTGTGATCTCGCTGGAAATTCCAATCAATATGAGGCGATTCTACCCGACGAAAACCCTGCGGAATTTCAGCTTGTTCATACTTCCTTCGGTGGATTCCCGGTTGGGTGCGTGGACCTTGGAACAGTTGGTGAGCTATGTCCATCACTACATGGGCATAGAGAACGACGAACGCAGGATTGCGACCCAGATCAGCAGGAACGCAGGCGGCAGCCGGAAACTGGTTGTCAGAATGATACCGTTGTTCATCAAGGATTTCTTCGCACGGATTCTGTTCGTCGCCCTGGGTGAGGGGCTGGTTTCAGGCTTCCTTTCCAACCTGGGACCTTTAATCCTACCGCCAGAAATTTCCGGGCACGTGGAACGCGTGGATTTCGTCGGCGCGCCGAGCCAGGGCATCGGTACCCATGCATCGATAGTATCCTTGAACGGGAACCTGTACCTTGGTTTCGGGAGCCTGCTCCAATCCAGGGATCTCGAACGATTGTTCTTTTCGCGCCTGGCAGCGCTTGGGCTGCCTGTGCACGTCGACTGCGAAGGGGAGGCTTGACCGTGTCATATTGCCCGAAGTGCGGAGTGGATCTGGGTCCAGAGGCCCGTCGCTGTCCCCTGTGCGGGACCGAACCGGAAGCCGCCGCGGCCAATCAGGATTCCGGGGCGGCTTCTGACTCGAATCATCGGACTATTGCGGATACGGCTGTCGAATTGCAGCAACCGGCAAGGGTAAGGCGCTACATAGCAGCGGAGATGCTTACCGTATGTTTGGCAATTGCCGCCGCGACGGTATTCCTGGTTGATCTCATGACGGGCGGGGGAATCACTTGGTCGCTGTACCCGCTCGCCTCGCTCGGCTTCGTCTGGTGTTTCGTGTACCCCTACCTGGTATCGGTACGGCGCCCGTCCCTGGGTATCGCGGTCGCGGCGCTCTCTCCCCTGGCCTACATGGTCGCCATGGACTATATCAACGGAACGTTAGACTGGTCACTGCGTCTGGGGATTCCCATCGCCCTGACTGTAGAAGCTACGCTGGCGGGTATCGTGTTGGCTATCAGGCTGTCCAAGCGTCGGGGTTTGAACGTTCTCTCATATTCCTTGCTTGCGATCGCGCTTATCTGCCTGGTCACGGAGGCTTCGATCAGCCTATGGGCGATTAGGGAGATACACCTGCTCTGGTCGTATATCGTTGCATCTGCCCTCGTGCCCGTAGCCGCTTTTCTCCTGTACGCCCACCATCGCCTGGCAAGGGACACGAGTCTGCGCAAGCTTTTCCATATATAACAGGGTGTTGTAAAACCGCGGAGGCGGTATTTTCAACACTTCCGAAGTGATAAAGCGAGCCTGATCGATATCTCCGCTTGTGGTCATCCCAGCCCGCGTATACAATGTGCGGCACTGCACTTCGTTTACGCGGTACACAATGAGTTTGGAGGTGGATATGGCGGAAGCGGTCATCCTCATCGTTGAGGACGAAGCCCTGGCCGGGATGGAATTGAGCGAGACGCTTCAGCGTTTCGGGTATCGAGTACCCACGGTGCTCAAGCGAGGCGAGGACGTTCCCGAGGCTATCGTCGTTCACAAACCGGACCTGATTCTCATGGATATCCGCCTGAAGGGCTTCCAGGACGGCATAGAAACCGCCTATATGATAGGCGGCGAATTTGACGTCCCTTTCATATTCCTGTCCGCCTATTCGGATGACGAGACGCTCAATCGTGCCCTCGAGACTCGGGCGTACGGTTACCTGGTCAAGCCCTTTGAAGAAAAGACCCTGCATACCACACTCGAGCTTGCCCTGAGGCGTTCTCGCGAGTACCGGGATCGGGAGAAGGATGACTGGTACAAGCGGGCGCTGGCCCGCTTTCCGAGACCCGTTTTCCTTACTGATTCCTACGGCCGAATAAGCTATGCCAACGAGTCGGCAAAGCTGAACCTGCCCAGCGGAGGAGATGGCAAGGTCGGCACTGCGCTGCATATGTTCTTTACCGAACCTGCGGCCATAACCGACCTGCTGGTTGAATCCGCGGCTGCCCGATCAGCCAACCCATCGACGAGCAAGCAGCTGACGTTCAAGGGCGCGGACAAGCAGGCGCACCTGGAGGTGAACCCGTTCAAGGACGAGGCGGGAAAGGCTACCGGCTTTGTAGTCCTGGTGTGCGTGGAAGACTGAAGCCCCCCGGAGAACGAGAAGCCTGACGCCCCGGATCCATGCGGATCCGGGGCGTCAGGCTTCCTTATGACCGATCGGGCGGCTCGACTTAATTTTCCGGCGTCATTACGTAGACGAACTCGCGATCGGGTCGAAGCGTTTCCGCGGCGAGGGTCTTGAATAGCTCGGGATCGGCCAGCTCGATCCTGAGCTTGGCCCTACCAATGATCTCGTAGTCCAGGCCATAGGCCACCGCATTGGCCAGGTTCTTTACCCAGTAGGTGTTTGTGCGGTTGGTACCGTCGTATTCCCGTTGAGCCGCGGCCTTGATCTGTTGAACGTACATGGGGTTGAGCCGGCCATCCGCCAGGCTCGCGACTTCTGCCCGGACTTCTGCGATCAGCTCGTCGACTCGCGCTGGATCGCAGTTGAACGATACCACCAAGGCGTACTGTTCGAGGGGCATTCGTGAGAACGTACCGCTGGTCGAAACGACGTAAGTACCGCCAAGGTCCTCACGGATCGCATCAAGGAGGCGGTTGTTCAGGGCCTGGGCCAAGAGGTCCAGGGTCTGTTCCCGTTCCCAGCTCCAGGGTGCCTCTGCGGCCCAGACCATCTTGACGCTTGCGCGATTTTCTCGGGCGAAAGGAAAATCGACACGCACGCCCGCGTCCTTCCGGGGGCGCAGGGGTTCCTGCCACTGCGGTTCAGTTACGGTTCCGGAGGGAAGGGCACCCAGATATTTGGCGGCGAGCCTCTTTGCCTCAGGAAGCGCGACGTCTCCCACCAATACATAGGTAAAACGGGATGCAGGGGTGAGAGCCTGAACGGCCGTAGCCATCACCTTGTCGTAGCTCAACGCCTTGACGCGAGAGGCGTCCAGCGGGGCTGCACGAGGATTGTCATTGAAAAGGTGTGAACTCCATGCAGTCTCGAAACGGTAGCCCGGGTCCTGGGCGTAGGGGCCGATCTGTTCTGCCAGTCGATCGCGCATGAGATTGAAAGCTGCCTGGTCTTTCCCCGGTTCCGCGGCGGTAAGGTAGACGATCCTGAGTAATGTGTGCAGGTCCCCCGTGGCTGACTTGCCAGACAGCGACGTACCGTTCTCGGCGATGCGCCAGGAGAGTCCGACATTGGCCAGCGCGGTAGCCTCTTGCAGTTGCGTGGCGTCCATGTCGCCGAGGCCCGTGGTTCCCAGGAGCGTCGGGGCGAACGCGGCGGCGTAATAGTCGTCCAGGGGCAGGGCGGAGTACCCTCCGAGCGACCAGCCTACGAAGTTGACCGAGTCATTGTCGTAGGTCGTCGGTTTGATCAGGACGCGTGCTCCGTTGGACAGGATCAGCTCGGTTATATTGTTGGGCATGAGTTCTTCAGAGACGATTGAGCCGCCTTCGGGCTCCCCGTCGAACAGGCCTACCTGGGCCGTATCCGATACGGCGAGCGGTTCGATCGCGCGAGCGCGAGCGGTTTCCAGGGCGGATTCAAAGTCGGCCTCATTGATAGACCCGTCGGCTGGTGCCGCCATTGCGCGGACCGCGACGAAACCTTCGTCGTCCGCCAGAATGGATCGCGCCGACATGTTCAGGTCCTGTAGCGTCAATGCGTCAAGGGCGTCCTTGATGTAGACCCGCTCATTGATCACTCCGGGGACCGGTTCGTCGTACATGAAGTTGCGTACGTACTCGTCCGCGAAGTTGCCGCTCCTGAGGTCCTGGTCCTCGACGTCGAGCGTCGTCAGCCATCGCCGGTATCCGTCCACGGTTCGCTTGAATTCACTTTCAGTGAAGCCGTGCCTGCGCAGCCGTTCCACCTCAACGGCGAGGTCGGAGAAGGCGGCCAGTTCTGAACCGCTCCTGGCGCTCAGCGTGAACGCGAATATCCTGGTCATCCCGTAGAAATAATCGTCGTCGAAGTAGGCCTCAACCCAGGACTTGCCGCCGGCGCGGGTAAGGTCGGAGAGCCTGAGCGATACCGCCTGGGCCGCGACATTATTCTTGAACCATTCGAAGTAGTCCCCGATGGTCGTCTGATTCTTGATCGGGACAATCTTCTCGTAGAATATGACCGACGGGTCGAATTCCTG
>SPCK01000022.1 GCA_004525355.1 Spirochaetales bacterium | reverse complement strand
TGGTCCGGATCGCCCTTTGATGAGCGAAACGACGCCTTCATCATCCTGGACGCGCGGGCGCCAGCTTTTTAACCACTGTTTGCCACCGATTGATCCTTGACCAGCAGCAAATCCGATAGTCCTATTCCAACCTGATCCTGCGTATCGAAAGGCAGCGCCCGGCCTCGTCGAACTCGAACAGCGCGCCGTTGATCATCGACGGGCCCTCCGCCACTTCCATCTTGATCGGCATCTGGGTGAGGTTTCTCCTGAGACAGGATTCTATCTTTACGCCGATGATCGAGTCGACGGGCCCGCACATGCCCAGATCGCCGATAAAGCCGGTCCCCCCCGGCAAGATCCGCTCATCCATGGTCTGGACGTGGGTGTGGGTCCCGGCAAGCGCGCCTATCCTGCCATCCAGATACATCGCCAAGGCCTGTTTTTCCACGAACGACTCGGCATGAAAGTCCACCAGCACGATCCGGGGCGGATTAACCGCACTTGCCGGTCGTTCCGCCAGAATAGTATCGGCAGTCACGAAGGGGCAATCGATGGGACGCAGCCCTTCCCTGCCCTGCAAGTTGATGATCAGCCAGGCGGCGCCCGACTTTTCAAGGGTCAACAGGCCGCGGCCGGCAGCGCCGCGTGGATAATTGGCCGGTCGGAGAATCGGAAGCGACCCATCGAGGAGTTCAGCGGCACCCTTCTTTTCCCAGATATGGTTGCCGCTGGTAATTACGTCCACACCCGTCCCGACAAGGGCTTCGGCGCTTTCCTGGGTCAAGCCGAATCCGCCGGCTGCGTTCTCACCGTTGGCGATGACGATGTCCGCGTGCAGCTCGGCCGCGAGTGCTGGAAGCTTGCCCTTGAGCATTCGCAATCCCGAATCGCCGATCACGTCGCCGAGCATCAAGGCTCTATATCCGCTTGCCATTCGCCGTACCGCCTTCCGGGCACATCCTACCCAGCCGGGCCGGTCTGCGCAAGGCAGGCGCCCTCCCTGTCCTGAGGCGCTTGCCCCTCTGCGCACAAAAAAAGAGCCGCCTCGCGGCGGCTCGATACTCTATTCCATCAGTCTCGTCAACGAGCGTATTCGACGACACGAGTCTCTCTAATGATCGTGACCTTTATCCGACCCGGATACCGCATATCAGTCTCTATCTTCTTTGCTATTGACTTGCAGAGTTCCTTGGCATCTTCGTCCGACACCTTTTCATTGTTGACCAGGATGCGGAGTTCGCGGCCAGCCTGGATGGCAAAGGCCTTGTCGACACCCGAGAATCCTTCGGCGATGCCTTCCAGGCTCTCAAGGCGCTTTACATAGTTGTCCAGCGTCTCGCGGCGCGCACCTGGCCTGGCTGCCGATATGGCGTCCGCAATCTGGCACAGTACGCTCTCGATGCAGATCGGCTCGACATCGGCATGGTGCGAGCCGATGGCGTTTACGACCCTCGGGTCCTCTCCGAGCTTGCGGGCCAGCTCCATGCCGATCTCGGCGTGGTTCTGGTCCGAATCCGACTCGACACCCTTGCCGATATCGTGCAACAGGGCGCCACGCTTGGCCAGTTCACGGTTGGCGCCGATTTCTGAAGCCAGCATGCTGGCGATAACCGCCACTTCCTTGGAGTGGGACAGTACGTTCTGTCCATAGCTCGTTCGATAGTGGAGGCGGCCCAACGCGCGTATGAGCTCCGGATTGATGTTGTGAAGGCCGAGGTCGAAGACGACCTTCTCTCCCTCTTCGAAGATCTTCTGGGAAATTTCCTTGGTGACCTTCTGGACGACTTCCTCGATGCGGGCCGGATGGATACGTCCGTCGGCCACCAGCCGCTCCAGCGCAACCCGGGCGATCTCGCGCCTGACCGGGTCGAAACAGGAGATGACCACCGCTTCCGGCGTATCGTCGATGATGACGTCTACTCCGGTAAGTGTTTCGAGAGTGCGAATATTGCGGCCTTCACGTCCAATGATACGGCCCTTCATCTCGTCGCCGGGCAAGGAGACGCTCGTGACCGTCACTTCAGCCGTAACGTCGGCGGCCAACCTCTGCATGGTAGTCACCAGGATATCCCTGGTGCGCTTCTCGGCTCCTGTCTGGGCTTCCTGCTCGATCTTGTTTAGTAGTACCTGTGCATCCCGCTTGGCCTCGTTTTCGAGTCCCTGGATGATGAGTTTCTTGGCTTCATCGCTTGTCAGGCCGGAAATTCGCTCCAGTTCCTTGCGATAGCGTTCCTCTTGACCGGCCAGGAATTCTTCTTTGACGACAATGGCGGTGTCGCGTTCGTTGAGTGCCTGCTCGTCCTTTTCAAGAGCATCCACCTTTTTATCTAGATTTTCTTCCTTTTGTACCAAACGGCGTTCATAGCGCTGGATCTCAGCGCGGCGTTCACGGCTTTCCCGTTCTTGCTGGTTCCTCTCCCTGATGAGTTGATCTTTCGCCTCGAGCAGGATTTCTTTTCTTTGTGCTTCTGCCTGCTTTACCGCTTCTTGCATTATACGCGCCGCTTTTTGCTCTGCGGCCGTAAGTTGAAATCTGGCGTATAGCCAGCGGATCATCCATCCCAGAAAAAAACCGGCAAGCGGGAGGGCTATGTTCAATATAGCCATGATTTCCTCCTGCTTACGTTATAGATAGCAAGGTCATTATAGTTAACCACGTAGCTTTGTCAAGAAATCTGTCGCCCGGTTTCATTGGGCGCCCGCGCGTTCCCACTCCAAACCATGTGGTTGGTTTGACGGGCGACAGGCATCGTAATATAATCCGCAAGGAGGGTCCCACAGCCATGTCACGGAAGATCTATATCGGCAACCTGAATTACGCCACGGTCGAAGATAGCCTGCGCGAGCTTTTTTCACCCTACGGGCGGGTTGCATCGGTACAGCTGGTTACCGACCGCATGAACGGATCACCCCGGGGCTTCGCCTTTGTCGAGATGGATACCGACGAACAGGCAGCGGCGGCCATACAGAAGCTTGACGGACTGGACTTCGAGGGCCGCAAGCTTCGGGTGAACTCCGCGCAGGAACGGGAATCCCGTAGCGGACAATCCACCTGAATCGTCGATTCGACCTTGAACTCACCATACTTTCTTCCATGACATGCTTGGGAACGTTACCGCTTCTCTAAGATTCCATGCTGCTTTCAATGCCGAGCTCGCGCAGGATCGCCAGAAAACGATCCGGAACGTCGGCGCGGAAACGGCGGGTTTCGGTCGTTCCCGGCAGGCAAATACTCAGCTCACGCGCATGTAGCATCAGGGTGGCATTGGGAAATAGCCTGTCCCTGCGGGCATATATGGGATCCCCAAGGATAGGGCAGCCCAGATATTTGCAGTGAACCCGGAGCTGGTGCGTCCGCCCTGTCCTGGGCCTGAGCGCAAGGAGAGTGAAGCCTTCGCCGCGGGCAAGAATCTTCCAGTCGGTTACCGCTCGCCTTCCCTGGCCTTCGGCTGCCACGGCAAAGCGCTTGCGATCCCGGGGGTCCCTGGCCAGCCACGTGTCGATGCGTCCCGTCGACGTCGCGGGTGTGCCGATTACGATGGCCAGATAGATTTTTACCGTGCTGCGGTCGCGAAACTGCGATGCAAGGAATTCCTGGGCTGCGGCCGTGCGCGCCGCGATGATCACGCCCGATGTATCCTTGTCCAGGCGGTGCACGATACCTGCCCGCAAGGGCGCAGGAGAGCTTGCGGGAGCCGCGGAGGCACCGTCGGCCAGACGTTCCGCCGAGGCCAATCCGAGCAGACCGTTGGCAAGGGTTCCCCGCCAGTTGCCATGAGCCGGATGCGTCACCATACCCTGGGCCTTGTCGATGACGATTACCTGCTCGTCCCGGTACAGGACGGCAAGCTCCAGATCTTCGGCGGCCGCGACCTGATCGATCTCATCCTCGATTTCGACAACGAAACGGTCACCTTCCATGACGACCCTGGACGGCTTCGCGCCCCGGCCGTTGACCAGGATTGAAACGAGCCGAGCCTTCAACTGGCTCCTGGTAAGCAGTTTCAATTCCTCGGCGATGTATCGATCCAGCCGGACAGGGTCCGATGACTGAACCGTGCCCGTAATGATATTCATGTTCATTTTTCCGTCTTGAAGCTTTGCGCTCGCGTACCCGGGCGTCTATACTGATCTTGAGCCATTCTATACCATACACCAATTCGCCACGACTTGAGGAGGGCCATACGAAAATCTGGAAACACTGGGACCTGCCCAGAAACGAGGGAACTCGTCTGCACCGCCTGGGGGACGTACAGATCTGCGTCGCCGTGGACATGGCGGGAGAGGGGGACATACTTGCCGCGATGCCCATCTACCCGAGGATGCCCGCCGATACGAAAGGCAAGAGGGAAAAACCCAATCTCTCCCTGCCCCCTCTGAACGATCCATTATGGACACGTTTCTACATGGGCAAGGAGGACGGGTATGACCTGGTACCGGCATATCCTCCGCTGCCGATCTGCCTTCGACTCAAGGATCCCTTTCTGCTGCCACCGGGTGCGACCCTTGAAGGCTGGGTGTTTTCCAGGATCGAAGCCAGCATCCTGGTAAACGGCACGGCCATCGTCTCGTACCCTCTTGCCATCCCGTTCAAGACGCTCTATGGAACTCCCGATGCTGGCGTTGTATGCAGGTTTGAAGAGGCGGAATTTCTTGCTACCGCCGAGCCAGTCATGTCCTCACTCAATGACGACCCGCGCTTCGTGGCTCATCCGGTACGGCTCAAGAATACCTCGGCGGTCCCGGTGATGGTCAGCGAGCTGTGCATCTACGGCGAACAGCTGTCCATTTTCGGGCAGGAGTCGCTGATGATCAGCGAGCGCCTCCTGTTTCTGTTCAGTTCCTCGGGTGTACGCATGAGCCTGGACGGCCAGGCTCCCCTGCCGCCTGGAGCGATCACGATAGCCAAGCCAACGGTATCGGGCGAAGAACGATTCATCGTGCGCTCATTTGAGCTCTTCAAAGCGATAACGAGGATTTAGCCATGGAACCAACAACCACGCTCGCCGAGGCCGCGCCCCAGGCAGCGGCTCCCGCCTCTCGATTCTGGGATATCTTCCCGACCGACAGCCTCTTCGACCAGATGTTCACCATGGACACCGCCCTCAAGCTCATTCGGGTCAGCCTCGCGATAGTCCTGGGCCTGATCTTCGTCGGCCTGGTCGTAGCCATTCTCCGGAGGATGACTCGCAAGCGCATGGACTCGAGGACGGGCAGCCTCGTCGTCAAGGTGGCGCAATACTTGGGTTACGCGTTCATCGTCATCAACGCGCTGGACGCTGCACAAGTCAACCTGTCCGCCCTGCTCGGAGCGGCCGGTATCGCCGGCATTGCACTCGGCTTCGCTGCCCAGACGTCGGTATCCAACTTCATAAGCGGCATTTTCATCGTCTCGGAAAAGACCTTTGCCAATGGTGACGTGATCAGCGTCGACGGGACTGCAGGCCTGGTCTATTCCATCGACGCCATCTCGGTAAAGCTTCGCACCTTCGACAACCAACTCATAAGGATACCCAACGAGACCTTGATCAAGTCAAAGGTGGCCAACATCACGCGCTTTCCGGTACGACGCCTCAATATGGATATTCTTATAACATACGATGCTGACATAGAACGCACCGTCGCCATCCTCAAGGACATCGCGGCCAACAGCCAGAACGCGCTCAAGAACCCCGAACCCGTATTCATGGTGACGGGTTTCAAAGATAGCGGCATCGGGCTGTTTTTCGGCGTATGGTACGCCACGAGCGAATGGTTCGACGGGAACAACGCCATGTACATCGCCGTCAAGAAACGCTTCGACGCCGAGGGCATCGAGTTCGCGTTCCCGACGATGACCATCTACCCCAAGCCGGTAGCCATCGGGGATGACGCTACGATACCGGTCAGGCAACCTCGCAGGAAAAAAGCGGTATAATCGAACGGTCATCTCATGCGCTCGCGCACTCATTATTGACTGGGAGCCGGCTATTCCGTATCTTGAGCTGACATACATGCCCATCACTGCGGGCATCAAAATGGAGGGATTGAAATGGACAAAGAGAACGCGCTCGCGAAGGTCAGCCTGTTCGCGAACCTGGAGCCTAAATACGTCAAGGGGATCGCCCAGATCTGCACAGAACGAACCTTCGAACCCGGCGAACACCTGATGAAGCAGAACGAAGACGGCATCGGCCTGTTCATCATCCTGTCGGGCAAGGTCAAGATCGAGAAGGTCGACGCTTCGGGCAAGCTGGTCGAATTGGCGTCGAACGGCCCCGGCGATATCCTGGGTGAGTTCGCCGTCCTTGACGGAGCCAAGCGCACGGCGACGGTTACCACTGTGGAGCCCACTACCTGCATGGTACTTGCGGCCTGGGAATTCACGTCCTTCATGAAGGCCCATCCCGAAGTGGCCATCGATATCCTACCCATCGTGGTCAAGAAATTCCGCGAGACCAATGACGCGCTCATCGGCGTCTCCGGTGTTCGCTCCTGACAAACGTCCTGATCCATATTTCATGACAGATTCAAAGGCGGGGTCCATGCCCTGCCTTTGTTTTTTTCGCGATCAGGCTCGCCGATCCGCTTCTCCGATGGACCAGCGCTCCAGGACCGTAGCTCCGTCAAAGTGGGCGGCACCGCCGTCCACGACCATATCCGCCAACGAGAACCCCTCTCTCCCGGCGTGATCCGGATGGGGCAAGGCGACGCAGGCCATGCGGGCCGCCCTGGCAGCCTGTATGCCCGGGCGTGAATCCTCCAGGACCAGACAGAGTTCGGGAGCGATTTGCAGGCGCCTGGCCGCTTCCAGGAACACGTCGGGCTCAGGCTTGCCGCGCTGTACTTCCGATGCGGATACCCGTACGGGGAAGCATTCCAGTAGGCCGACCATTTCCAGTGTGGCGTCTATCACATGGGGCGAAGACCCCGAGGCGATGGCGGCGGGAACCCCGAGTTTGGCAAGTAGCCGTGCGAAGGCCGCGACGCCGGGAAACGCGGCAATCCGTCCCGATGCATAGGTCAGGTATGCCTCATCCTTGAGCCGGGCCCGCTCAGCCATGGGCAGGGCATGGAGAGGGCTGTCAGGGAATCGTAGCTCGAGTTCACGGAAAAACTCCCGTATTCCCCTACCCACCATGGCCGCGTTGAGCTCAACGTCGTAGCAAATGCCCCAGCTGCCCAGGAAAACGCGGTCGCTTTCCCAGTACGCGGGTTCGGAATCGATGACGGTACCGTCCAGGTCAAACAGAACCGCCATGATACGCGCCTGGCCGGGAGCCGCCGAAGCAGTGACCCGGCCACCGCCAGCGGCGGCAAGGGAGTGCGTTTCTTCTGATCTCATCATTTTTCCATTCCTGGCTTGCGTTCAAGCCTGAGCAGTTGCTTGCGATTCATACTGTCTGGTTGAATCGCCATGCAATCAGCTCATTGTCAAGACCGCCCTTGCCCCGGACCGGCCATCGGAACAGGCAGCCAGTAGTACGATGGGTACTGCGGCGGCACATCACGAATTTCCGGGCCTGGATCAGATCCAGCCGACGCCCGGTACGAGACATCTTGCGTCGCTGTCTGCGGCCGCTGTCGTGATTTCGGCAGGCTGTCTCCTGCCCAGCCGCGTGGGCGTGTCATAATAATCGACATTCCATAGAAACAGTCCGCGTGCGGGAGCCGTCGCCCCGGCTAGCGAGCGGTCCCCGGATTCAAGTATATCGCGCATGGCCCCATCACCTGCGCCAGCGCGCTCGAGATGGATCAGTGTCCCCACGAGCGATCGAACCATGCGCCAGAGAAAGGCGTTGGCGGCCACGTCGAAGACGATTGCGTTCGCCTCGTAGTGAAAGACCGCGTGATGCAGATACCGGAAGCGGTTTTCGCTCGGATCCTTGGCTGCCGCGAAGGCAGTGCAATCGACCTCACCCCTGAGACAGGAAGCCAGCCTGTTGAGCTTTTTCAGGTCCGGCCGTCCAGACAAGCGCCACGCATAGCGATCCCGCGCGGGAAGAGAGCGCGACGAAGCATACATGAAATATCGATATCGCCGCAAGCGCGCATCGTACCGGGCATGGAAATCCGGATGCGCTTCCTGGGCGCGAAGGACGCGGACGTCTGCGGGCATCAACTTGTTGAGCGCCAGAGTGAAGCGTTCCGCCGGGATACTGGCAATATCGCTGAAGAAATGGGCTACCTGCCCTGCGGCATGCACGCCTGAATCGGTCCTGCCTGCGCCTACCACGGATACCGGGTGCCCATGCATTTTTACCAGGGCCTTTTCCAGTTCTTCCTGGACTGAACGATCCCTGGGTTGCCGTTGCCAGCCGGAAAAATCCGTACCGTCGTACGCCAGTGTCAGCCTGATCGTCCGCTCATTCCTCATCGTCGTCATTATCTTGCAGTTCCGCCTTGAGTCGATTGTACAAATCCCTGGCATTCTCCAGGAGTGGGCCGGGTTTGGCCTTTGTCTTCTTGCCGAATCCGAACATGCGGGCGACCGCGATCTTGGCAGCGGCCAGGCGGCTGCGCCTTCCCTCGTGATCGTTTTGCGGCCCATACTTGAGCTCCAGGATGGCAGCCATATAGAGAACACCTTCGTGGCTGTAGTTCTTGTCGGTATCGGGCCCAAGATTACGTACCGACGAGTAGGGTTCCTTGCCATTCTGCTCGACCTCAATGGCCACCCGGTAGTAGTAGCGAGCCTTCCGGTAAAACAGTCCCGCCACGTAATCCCAGTTTTCATTCGAGTTCTTCCGGTGCAGGTCGTTGCAGAGCCAGGCGGCACGAACCGCGCTGATAGCCGACTTGATGGTCGGCGAGAATTCCTTCGTGCCGTGCTCGTAGGAAAGAATTGCCAGGTAATAGCTGGCGGCGCCCTCGATAAGTCTCCGGGACTCCTGGTAATCCAGCCCGGCGAAGATGCGTTGCACCTCTTCGACCCTGTACTGGATACGATCGCGAAGAAAGCCTCCTGATTTGATCGCCATGGGCAGGAAATCCGGCCTGTACGCTGCATAGAAGCAGGCGGGGCAAACGTCCACTTCGTAGCACAACGGGTATACCTCGCCATAAGCTTGCAGGGGCTTGTAGGTTCGATGCAGCTCGTCCGTCAGGTCGTCCGCGCTGACCCTCCCGGAGAAGAGTTCCTCCCGATGGAAGGATGCATCACAGACCGGACAGCGTATCGGCTCCTTGGCATAGAATGTGATCTTGCGTTCCTTGTCCGGTTTCTTGGTAATTGGGTTCCTGAGCACGCTATGCCTCCATAACGACCATGGCGATCGCGTTGTCCCGCTCGTGGGTAAGGGAAAGGTGCAGCGTTCCGCCTCCGACCGACCGGAATCGCTCCAACGCTGAACCGCGCAACTCGATGTCCGGCCGACCGTTGTGATTGTTGATTACGCAGATATCCGTAAGCTGTATGCCGCGCAGCCCCGTACCCAAGGCCTTTCCGAAGGCTTCCTTGGCGGCAAACCGGGCCGCGAGGGACAACGCGGCGGCAGAACCCCGCAACAGGGCGGACTGCAGTTCAGCGGGATGGAAGAATCGCTCGGGCAAGCCCTTGACCGACAACCAATGCTCGATACGCCGTACATGTACAACGTCGACGCCTATTCCCAGTATCATTGCCCGGTCCCCGAATCATTCTTATCGACGGCTACCGTTACGGTGGTGACCATGGGCAGCCACGATTCCACCTCCATACCTTCTGGAAAGCGCGGCCCGACGGCAACGGTGTGGACGCCTGGCGTTTCTATCCCGCTCAGGTCCGCGACCAGTACATCATCATTCAACACGAAATTCTCGAATTCAGTTCGCGTGGCCACGATTCTGGCGGAGCCTGTGGGCAACGTGGAAACCACCTTGAGCCCGGATTTGAGGCCGATCGATACAACGGACAAGTCCTGGAACGTTTTGTATACCACTGCCTTGCGAACCTCGGCGGTGAATTCTACGGTATCGGATGACAGGAATTCGATCAGGGAATCTTTTTTCTGCAGTTTGACCTGTACCGAGAAATCCGAGGAGCGACCACCCAACTCGACGGCCTCTGTCGATGTGTCGTCAAGTTTCTCCATGATGCTTTCCGGTCCGGCAGCCTCTATCACGTCAGGCGAAAGGGAAAACCCCGCCAGCTCGAATCCAGTTTCCAGGAAACCCCGGAAGTTCGGAAGGATTTTGAGTTGCTTGACCGTGCGCGGCTCGATCGACATGGCTATCTCGCCAGGATCGACCGCTATCTCCAGAGGATCGATGCCGATGGCCGTGCCGCGCGTTTCTATCTTTACCGGTACGCGCCAAACGCCGGCCGACGTGAATCCCCGTAGATCCAACGTGGCGACAAGGTCGCTCTCCAGGATTGCGAGTATGGTATTGGCTTCGCCCCGGAGAACCAGGCGTACGGTCCGGGGGTATTGGCTGGCAGGTACAAACTGGGCATTGGTCAGAACGCTGAGCGGAACCGACATCGGCCGCTCCTCCAGGCGGTTGAGCTGATAGAAGGCGAACAGCGTAATCGCCGCTGCGAGCGAGAGGATCTTGGCGGCCCAATCCTCGAAAAGGCTTTCCAACCGGAACTTAGCCATGGGCGTCTTCTTTTTCGGCGCCTCTTTCCCCGCCGAACTCCAGGAGCATGGTAAGGCGCCTCCGCAATTCCGGCAACTTGAGGTCGTAATACAGTCGCGTATCGTAGGCCAGTGACAACGCACCCGTCTCTTCGGAAGCGACCAGCACGACCGCATCCGATTCTTCACTGATGCCCAGGGCAGCCCGGTGGCGGGTTCCGAACGTGCTCATGATGTCCTGCTGCTGGGACAGCGGCAGGAAACAGCCGGCGGCTTCGATGCGGCCTTCCTTGATGACGACGGCCCCGTCGTGCAGCGGCGTATCGTATTCAAAGAAAGACAGAAGGAGGCTCGTGCTTACTTCGCCATCGATCCTGGTCCCGCGTTCGATGATATCGTCGAGCGCGACGAAGCGGGTAAACACGACCAGGGCGCCCCGGCGCTTGCCAGCGAGGATTTCCGCCGCGTGCAGGATGGAATCCAGCTGGGATGAACGCGGAACGTTGCTACGACGAAACAGGCCGCCCTGACCGAGCTTGATGAATATCTTGCGCAACTCCGGCTGAAAGATGAGCGCGAGCGCGATGACCAAGCCGGGAGCCAACAGATTGAGCGCCCAGGACAGGGTATCCAGCTTGAGGAAAAAGGCAATTGCGTAGATGACTACCAGCAGAGCGGCGCCGCGCGCCAGCTGTACCGCCTGCGTCTTTATCAGCAGGCGATAGGTCCTGTAGATCAGGTAGGCCAGGATGAGTATATCAAGCGCCGGTCGTATCCAGGCGCCGAAAAAGCTGGTAACGGAGTCTATGCCCATGGTGTTCGGTACTACGCCTTTCCCGGTCGCGTCGCGACCTTACGTTCCGGACGCGTCAAGGACGGCCTGGAATACGAGAAGGGCGTCCCTGGTCTCCGCTGCGTCATGGACGCGGAAAATGCTTGCGCCCTTCAGGCGTGCCGCGCACGCGGCCGCCAAGCTCCCGGCGAGACGACCCTTGGGCGGTCGGCCGGTAATGGCTCCCACGAAGGACTTGCGCGACAGTCCCACAAGAACAGGATAGCCCGAGGCGCACATTTCATCAAGTCGAGCGATGAGCGCCAGATTGTCCTCCAGGCGCTTGCCGAAACCTATTCCCGGATCGAGGATGATGCGGTCCCGGCCGATCCCGGCCTCCATGGCGCGCGTAGCCGCCGCGAGGAGAAAATCGAGCGTCTCGCGGGGACAGTCGTCATACCAGGGCCTGTCCTGCATGGTGGCCGGTATGCCCTTTTTGTGCATCAGGACGACCGGGACGCCGGCAGCCGCACAGAAAGGTGCCATGTCCGGATCGTCACCGAGGGCCGCCACATCGTTCACGATGTCGGCTCCCGCCTCGACGGCCGCCCTGGCGACGGCGGACTTTCTGGTATCCACCGAGATCGCCGTGTCCCATCGGGCGCGAATGGCGCGGACTGCCGGAACGACCCTGCCCAGCTCCTCGTCGACATCCACGTAGTCGGCCCCAGGGCGAGTGGATTCCCCGCCGATATCCAGGATACTCGCCCCGCCTTCTATCATGGCGGCCGCCGCGTCGACGACGGCGTCCAGTCCGCAGGCGCGGCTGCCTTCCCAGAAAGAATCGGGGGTCGCGTTGATGACGCCCATAACGTGGAACTGGCCGCCCAGCGGCAACGATCTTCCCCGGGGCAGCGGTATCGAGTCGGGCGGCGATACGATCATGCCGATACATCCTTTCCGACGCCTGCTCCGCGTACCAGATCCATGGCGGAACCGGCCAGGCGCTCCGCGGACAGCCCCGCGTGGCGAAGTAGTTCCGCCCTGCCGGCCTGGGACTTCGGAACGTCCCGGAACCCGAGGGCAAGCGACCGGACGCCGTTGCTCCCGGCAAGGGTGGCCAGATCTACAGCCACGCTTCCTTCCAGTATGCCCTCTTCGGCAATCAACGCATAACGGTAATCCCGGACGACAGACAGGAAGATCTGGGTATCGACGGGTTTCAGGAAGCGCAAGTTGTACACATCCGCGTCCAGGCCTTGCCTTTCCAGCAGGCCGGCCGCGGCCACGCATTCTTCCGTCAGGGCTCCGGAGCCTATCAGGACAATATCGGCCCCGCCCTCGCCGCGCCTGACGAATACTCCGCGTCCATATTCAAGAGGTTGCAGGTACGCAGGGCGTTCGGGCGGGCAGAGGGCCTTGGGATAGCGGATCATCGACGGTCCGTCATATCCGAGCGCCCATTGCAGGGTGAGGCTCAACTCCGCCGCGCTGGCCGGAGCCAGGATCGACAGGCCCGGCACTCCCCTGAAAATCTGGATGTCGTAAATACCCTGATGCGTCTCGCCGTCGTCGGGGACGGCCCCGGCGCGGTCCAGCGCGAAGACGACCGGCAATCGGCCCAGGGCTACGTCATGGATAACCTGGTCGACCGCCCGTTGCATGAAGGTCGAATAAATCGCCACCACCGGCTTGAGCCCTCCGGCGGCCATGCCGGCCGCGAAGGTGACGGCGTGTTCCTCGGCAATGCCCACGTCGAACAGGCGCGCGGGAAAGGTCGACTGAAAGGCGGTCAATCCCGTACCCTTTGCCATGGCGGCCGTGACGGCGACGATGCGCGAATCGTTCTCGGCGGCGCAGAGCATCGCGGCGCCGAAGGCCTGGGTAAAGCTGGGCTGAAGAGTACGGGAATCGGGGGGCGACTCCGCCGAATCCGGGGAGTCGCACGCGGCGACCGCCGGCGTCGGGGCGACCCCGTGCCACGAGGCGGGATCTTCCTCGGCTTTTGAATGGCCCTTGCCCTTCTTGGTGAC
>SPCK01000403.1 GCA_004525355.1 Spirochaetales bacterium | reverse complement strand
CACCATGACCGGGTCACGCGATGCCGGGAAGGAATAAACTGGGCCTTGCCCTCTGCCTTTCCGTGGTACTCGGGGCTGGCGCCCAGGTAAATACCGACGCTCTCATACTGTATCACGATGGCGAGTACGAGCGGGCGCGCACTGCCTGCATGGCCGAACTCGAGGCGGATTCCGGCAACATGGAAGCATATGTCGTACTGACTTGGAGTCTGGTGGCCCTCGGCCGCTATGCCGATGCGGAACTGTACGCGACCCGGGCTTATGAACGAATCCGCAAGGATCCGCGTATCGTGGAGACCCTCGGCGAAGCCACGTATCACCAAGGCAAGAACGACCAGGCGCTCACGCATTTCCAAAATTATATCAACCTGTTGCCCGACGGTACGCGCCTCGGCATTGTCTATTTCTACATGGGAGAGATTTATCTTCGCCAGGAGCGCTGGAACCACGCGGATATCGCCTTTCGCACCGCGGTCCAATACGAGCCCAACAACGCCCACTGGTGGACGCGCCTGGGCTACGCATGCGAGCGCAATACCGACTGGACGTTTGCCCTTGAAGCCTACGACCGCGCGCTACAGCTCGATCCCGCGTCCAAGGACGCCCGCGGCGGGCGCGCGCGGGTAGCCGTCAAGGTCAGGGCTTGAAAGACGACCGTGTCATTCAGCGTATCCTTCCGCACCTTCGGTTGCAGGCTCAATCAGACTGAGACCGAGGGCACCGCGGGCGCCTTCGCGCACGCAGGCGCCCGGATAGTCTCCTTCGGCGAGCCGGCAGACGTTGTTGTCTTCAACACATGCACCGTCACAGGAAAGGCCGAGCAAAAGGCTCGTAGAGAGATGCGTCTGGCTCTGAGGCGAAATCCCGACGCGGTTCTATTGGCCACCGGCTGCTATGCCGAGATGGAACCGGGCGCCATCGCCGCGCTGGCGCCCCGGGTCGTTGTGCTACCCGGTTCGAGGAAAAGCGTCTTGGCCAAGCTCGCGACGGCACTCTATTCAGCGCATGCAGAAGGATTTGATCCCCTGGATGAAGCGCGGAGGATCGTGGCCGAGTCCCTGGGGACGCGGGTCGATCCTTTCTGGTTCAGCATCGGGGACTTTCGACTGCGCTCGCGGGCATCGCTCAAGATCCAGGACGGCTGCGACAATCGCTGCGCGTACTGCCGCGTGTGTCTGGCCAGGGGTGGATCGGTCAGTCTGGATCCCGCTGAAGTCGTGCGCCGAGCCCGAGGGCTGGCCGCTGCCGGCTATCCGGAAATCGTGCTCACCGGCGTCAACCTTTCGCAATACTCAAGCGGCGGGCGGGCCTTTCCCGACCTGCTGGAAATCCTCGCGCGGGAAACCGACACCGTGGCATACCGCGTGTCCTCCTGGGAGCCGGACCGGGTTGACGATGCCTTCCTGCGGGCGTTCGCCTCCCCGCGGGTTCGGCCGCATCTTCACCTGGCAGTTCAGTCGGGGGCGGACCCGGTACTCCGCGCCATGGGCAGGGCATACCGTTGCGATGACGTTCTACGGGCAGCCGCCTCGGTCCGGTCAGCCAAGGGCGACCCCTTCATCGGGGCGGACCTGATCGTCGGCTTTCCCGGCGAGACCGACGAGGATTTCAGTGCCACCATGGATTTCCTGGCCGCGCTTGACCCGGCCTGGGTGCACGTCTTTCCATTCAGTCCGCGGCCTGGAACCAGGGCCTGGTCGATGAAACCGAAGATCCCTGAACGAGTAGCCGCCCTGCGCGCCGCCGAAGTAGCCGCGTTTGCGACAAAAAGCAAGCGTCGATTTTCCGAACGGCGCATCGGGAATATCCTCGAGGCTGTCCTGGAAACGGGCGGTTATGGCGACGAGGAACCCGCGGAGGCCGGTCCGTGTTTCGCGATCGCGGACAAAGACTCATCCATTCTGCATCCGGCCGCGCTGACCGCCGCGCCCGTACTCCACACGCGCGCCTTGTCGGCAGACTACCTCAAGCTCGAGGTGCACGGCGTTCCGGCCGGATACCGCGGAGCCTGCAGGTGCCGTGCGACCGCGCCTGGTATGGACGATTCGGTCGACCTTCTCGCCGAATTCGTCGAATGATTGCCAGGCGCGTCATGTGCTGCTTGATTTACCAGCAGAATGCGGTAGATTTATGATTGGAATATTGGCCCCCGACGGGCCGCTCCGAGGAGGAAGACCCATGAAGCGACTGTTAGGCATCATCCTGATTACCGCTCTTGCCCTGTCCGTCGCGTCCTGCGACTTTCTGGACACGCTGCTGAGCGTCAACATCTTCGATTCGCCTCTAAAATTGACCGCCTCGGACGCCTCTGACATGTCCGTATCCGAACTGTCGGACCTGGCGGACAGCCCTGACTTTTTCGACGTGGTTGCTGGCGACCAGGACCTTGAAGATGCCGTGTTCGACCAGGTCGATGATGTCCTGAACGATGCCGGCGCGACCGTCGCTGAAAAACAGCAGGCAGCCATCCTCTGGACGGAAGTGCTCATCTACACAACGCCGGCAGGCGAATTGATCAATAACGTAATCAGCCAGCTTGATGCCATCGCGAACGATCCCCCTGTGGATGAAGCGGATATTGCCGCGCTCATAGAGTTGCTCGCGCCCGATTCCCTATACACGAATGGAGTCCTGAAAGAGTCGGCCTTT
>SPCK01000200.1 GCA_004525355.1 Spirochaetales bacterium | reverse complement strand
CTGGCCGATATCATTGAGGCAGACATGGAAGACATGCGTCGCCTTGGCGTTGACATTGACGATGCGGCCGCCATTCTGGACCGCCTTCGGGACGAGGGACAGAAGGGCCTGGGCGAGCCTATCACCGTCGACGGCCAATGGGTTGCAACAACCGGAGATGCCCGGGGCGTCCTGCCCTGCCCCTGGAACGACGGCGTCTTTCACAAGAACTCGATACGCATCCAGGATACAGCCGGCGCCGACGTCGCTGTCTTCAGCGACCTGTCCATCCATCTGCTGCGCACCCACCGTTTCTGTCAGGGAAGGGGCAGTCCCTTCCGACTGTCTCCCGAGATCCTGGCCAAGCTCGTCGCCGCCGAATGAGGCAGATAACGACGGGGTTCCATCCAATGGTTGCCCCGCCGGCTTCCAATACCGCCCTGTCAGCGGCTTACGTCCCTCAGGGTAACGTTCGCCATGAGGCAGGACAAGCGATTGGCCTCCTCCGCCACGGTTTCCATGAGCGTGGAAAAGTCCCGCATCCTCGTTCCGAGAGACACGATCTCGCTCCCCTGAAGCTCAACCGACGTAGCGACTCGCTCGTTTCCCTCCAGCGCGGATCGCAGCGCATTCTCCACCGTCGCGCTGTCAGCGCCTTGAGCCGACAGCATATCCTTCACCTCGGCATTGGCCTCCCGGATGATGCTGAGCGCCTTGAGGATCTCCTCGCCGCCCCGCGCTTCCTCGGACGTGGCGTTGGAGATTTCCATCGATACATTCCGGGATTGCTCCACCGCTCCGATCATCGCGCCGATATCGCCCTCCGCCGATAGTGACAATTCGACGCCGCGCTCGATCGTCTGGCCGATCTCGGTAACGGTTCGCGCAATCTCGGCTGTTTCCTCATTCGACGATTCGGCGAGCTTTCGTATTTCCTCCGCAACCACGGCGAAACCCTTGCCCGATTCCCCGGCATGCGCGGCTTCGATCGCTGCATTCATGGCCAGCAGGTTCGTCCGCTTGGCGATCTCCGCGATCACCCCCGCAAACGACGCAACGGCCTCGCTTCGCTTCCCGATATCGCCAATGATGGCAACCACTTCGGTCACGGCCTCCGCGCTCTTTCTGGCGCTCCCGTCGAGCTCCACCGCGAGGTCCTGACCTTTCTTGCCAAGTATGGCCACATTCTCCATCGTCCTGGAAATCTGCACCATCGCGGCAGCTGTCTCCTCTACGGAAGCGGCCTGGGTCAAAAGCCTATCCTGGATATCCCGATAGCGGCCGAAAAACGATTCGCCGATTTCCGCGACTCGCCGAAGCTCTTGCGACTCGTCCCGTACGCGGGCTATCGCCTCGTCGAGCGCGTCGGCGCTGTCGCCCATACCCTCGGAAATAGAGACAGATCTGTCACGAGCTGATTGGGACACGGCATCCATTGTATCTGCGGCGTCATGAACCTGTCTGAGCAGGTCATCGAGGTATGCAAGAAAGGTATTGAATGTATGGGCAAGTTCCCCGATTTCATCCCTCGTACCGACGCTCACGACCTTGGTCAGGTCGCCTCCACCGGCAGCAATTGCCGATATGCCCTGCACGACTACTCGTATGTGTCGAAGAGGCGCCGAGAGGGCGAGCAGGGTCAGGATGAAGGCCAATATGAGCGCCCCTGCGGAGACTCCTACGACAAGATTCCGCACGCGGTTAAGATCGCCAAGAATGTCGTTCAGATCGCCATACGCAACCAGGCGCCAATCGAGTTCAGGAATCAGGATGGACGCGACATATCGATGCTGCCCATCCAGGAACAATACAGCTATGTCTCCCGAGGAAAGGGCTTGCCTGGAATCAATGAATCCGGCATCCGAAAAGAAATCGGTTTCCAGCACCTTGGATGCATCTTTATTCGTGACGTACAGTCCTGCCGCGTCTATCAGTTGTACGACGGCGCTGGGTGTCGGCTTGAGTCCTTCCACAATCTGACCGAACGTGGTCATGAAGATATCCGCGCCCACGACTCCCGTTACCGTGCCGTCTTTCCTTGTGGCCATGGACACGGTAAATACAAGCTTGCCCGTATCGGCATCAATATACGGTTCTGAGTACGACACATCCCGTGCAGCAGCTGCGCTCAGGTACCAGTCGCGGCCCGTCCAATCATAATCCTCCGGAGGCACCCAACCTGATCCGTCGAGAAATACGCCGCCCTTGGCTGGACTCCGTGCCGGGCCAAAATACAGGCTGTAAATCTCTGGATCCCGGGCGCCTCTGGCCTCTGCGGCCGCGAGAAAAACGACACTCGTCTTTTCGTATTCCTCGAGCGCGAAAACATCGCCGTACGACCTGATGGAATCGGCTTTTGCAGACAGCCATGTACGAAGCCCCGACGCGCCGCCCCTGAGTCCCGCCTCCAGGACAGCCGAGCCGCGCTCGCGCACCGAATTCACCAATGAACTACCAAAAACGATCGCGAACGCCACGACGATAGTTGCCGTCACGCCTACTACCATCGCGATCAGCGTTATCCTGATCGAACCTCTCCGCTTGAATTCCATCAATGCCTCCCAATCGAAATTGACAATCAAGAAGACTCCCGCGGACGCCGTCTTTTCACTGCGACCGGGTGAAGGCTTCGTTCCACCGAAGAAAGAGCGCCAAAACTGATAGCTGTTACATCGTACCATTTGGATATAAAAGCACTATAAGAGATATTAATGGATTCGTACACAATGATTGATGACAATCGAAGTGCTTGGCCGAGTCGACTGCGCTGAAACCAAGCCAGCCCACCCTACTGATGGAGCTTGCGCGTTCGGTGCCCGCCGATGCACAATAATGGTATGGCCCATCCAGAAAAGAATGTCCACAAATCAGTGATCCAACGGGCTCTGTTCTGCCTGGAGCAGTTCACGCGGCACAAAATGGCTTGCATCCTCAAGGAACCCCGGTCCGCCTGGGCGATAGCGATAGCGGAATGCACCGTTTTTGTCCTGCCCTCGGCCATGTTCGAGCGAGTGCTGGCACAGGATCCTGCGGCATCGCGACGCTTGGTGAGCCTGATGGCCTGTCGGCTCTCGGCGAACAACGAGCTCATCTGCGGGGCGGAAGGTCGATGAGGATACTGGTCGTCTCGGATACCCACGGCGACCCCCGCGGCTTGGTGGCGGTACTCTCCAAGCTCGGCCGATCGGTCCAGATGCTGGTTCACCTCGGAGACGGCGTCTCCGACGTCGAGGCGGCCGCCCGCTACGGATCGCCGATGCCACCGTCCTATGTGGTGCGCGGAAACGTGGATACCGATTGGTCGACCCCGTCGATCCGGCAACTATGGGCTTTCGACCGCAAGATCCTGGCTGCCCACGGTCACATGTACCTGAAAGGCGATTCATTCCAGCCGTTCATCAAAGCGGCCCGCAGGGAAGGCGCCCAGGCGTTCTTCTTTGGCCATACCCATATCCCGTTCTGGGCAGTAATGAATGGCATCCTCCTGCTCAATCCCGGCAGTTTGACCCGACCGCGCGGTAATTTCGGACCCAGTTTCGCGATTGTAGAAGCGCCGCCCGCGGGAATGGGTCCCTTCGACGTTAAAATGTATCAACTCATCGGCAGCGCCTCCCGCCCCCGTTTCTCGGTCATTCGTCCCTGACCCATATACGATCCGCTCCCGTACCGATTGCCTTTCAGGTAGTAACGCGGCATATTTACTGTATGGAACAAAAGAAACGGCGCTTGATCCGACCCAGAACGGCGCTGTTCCTGGGACTCGGAGTGGGAATCATCCTCATGGCTGCGGGAGCGGCCATAGCGCTTGCCGTATTCCGCGCACCGAATCCGGCGGCGATAGAGCGCTCCTTCACCTCATATATCGAGGGAATCGCCCAGGCCGGCAAACTGGTACTCCTGGAGACGCGCCACCGCCTGGCGATACGGGAAACCGTTCCCGGCAGGCTGTTCGGCGACAGCACTGTCGGACGATTCCTGGACATCCGTTCCGACGCGGTCATCGAGCTGTACGCCTGGGCCGACCTGTCCCTGGCGGTCGATTTCCTGTCGCCGGATACATGGTCCGTCCACTATGACCCCGCCGGAGGGGGACGCCTGGTCTTGGCCGTACCGCCTTTGGGCATGCTGACTCCAGCCGTGCTTACCGAGACCATTGAGGCCAGGGCAGCCGATCGTTCCATCTTCCTCGATGAGGCCCGGCTGATTGAAAACGCCAAGCGCGCCTTGACGACCCGTTTCGTGGAGGAGGCTTCGGCGTTGATCGACGATCCCGACCTGCGCCTCAAGGCAACTGCAGCCCTGGAGGCCATCGCGCGCTCGTTCGCGGAAAGCGCAGGTATCGCCGTCGCCACGGTCGACGTAGCCTTCGCGCCGCCCGACCGCTAGCAGGATGTTGAAAACACCCTCCTAGTGCCCTGGTGACGATTGCCATCCGACCCCGTCGGCGACGCCCGTTCGCGCCCGCCCCGGACGCCACGGACGCCCCGGACGAGCGGATGCGCGCCGGGCCTTGCGCCGTTCCCCGATCGGTACGACACTCATCCGATATCGGATTGACCGATTTCTGGAGGAAGCGCATGCAACGGACGTGGTCTCTGAGACGAACCTTCCTGGCGTCGCTCGCAGGCGCGCTGGGTCTGACCGCACTGATCGCGCTCACGTCACCGGCGCTGGCCCGCTTCTATCCCCTGCTCCCGGACAAGGGGCCGAGCTGGTATTTCTGGCAGCTGCCGGCGGCCACGCTCACGGGAAGGCTCTCGTCATGGGGTCTGTACACAGCCCACCAGAT
>SPCK01000245.1 GCA_004525355.1 Spirochaetales bacterium | reverse complement strand
GAAGTACGAGCTGCTTCGCGAAGCGTCGTCGTACCAGGATATCAACCTGGGTCCCTTGTACGATACCGCCGTCCAGTTCGTACTGTCCAACGCTTCGCTCATCGGTACGGATTCTCTGATGCGGGATATTGCTGTCATTTCAGTCAATATGATCCTCAAAACCGCCTACGCGCCCGCGGCCGACAACCTATGGAGCCTGTTCGAGGCCTATCGGGAGAATATCGTCCGGGTACCCATTCTGCAGACGCTCGCCGTAGTCGGCAAGGACAATCCGTCCACCCTGGCCAAGCTGAACAACTACCTGGATTCGCAGGTGTCGCTGTCAAAGGCGGGAATGCAACCTGACCTGCCGGTTCTCGATGCCGCGATCTATGCCCTTGGAATGCTTGGCGATCCTTCTAGTTTTCCGTACCTGTTTTCCGCGCATATCGCGAATATCAGCAAAGCGATCAGTGAGCGCGCGGCCGTCGCAATGGCATCACTTGAGGGTGACTACGCGGCCTTCCTGTCAGGCGTTATCAGGCGCAACCCGCCGGCGGAGAAACTCTCCGCGCTTCAGGCAGGGTTGAAGGCCAATGCCCTTACGCCCGAGAAACGGGCGGAGCTGGCCGAGACTGCCCTTTCCGTGGGCGTGGCGTACCAGAGTCCTGCTCCCGCCGACCAGATTATCGTGACCAGTCTCCGCGCCATCGCGGCCGGCGAGTTGACGACGCAGAAGTGGCAGAGGGCTTCGCCTCTCGCTGTCAAACATTTCTATGACTTCCAGCTCCAGTTCAATCGCGGGCAGGTATCCAAATCCAATTTTCTGGAATCCATAGCCCTGCTGGGGGCGATGGGTACGGCGGAGGCCGCGCAGGCTCTCTCGCTCTATCTTCAATTGATCAATACGGAGACCGAGCAGGGCAAGACCTATGACGAACAGCTCACCCTGGCCGTAATCAATAACCTTGGCCTGCTCGGCGACAAGAACGCCTTCGATTACCTTCTGTACATCGGTTATCTGCAATACCCGGAGTCCGTCAAGCGGGCTGCCAGGGATGCGTTGCAGAAGCTACGCTGGTAAGGCCGAATCCGGAATCTTTCTGAAACTCATGCTTCATTCCCCTGATCCTCGTTGTAACGCAAGCAGGCAGCCTCGTATCCACGTACATTGGCATGCCACGCCACAATGGAGGGCGGCCAGTCCGGCCGATGGTGATTCTGGCTTTCGGGGCGGCAGCGGTCGAATACACGCCAGCAGGTCCCATCTCGCGCCTTCTAGCCTGCTCTGTCTCTGTCATCCTGCTGGTCGCCTGCGTGTGCATGGCCATCTCCGGCCATGGTCGCGATAGAGCTCGCTGGCGTCCAGTCATCCGGATGGCGGCGTGTCTTGCCCTGGGGTTGGGCGCAGGCTGTGTCGCGAATCTGCGGACTGAAGAGTCATTGGGTCAGCCGGCCGGCGGTTTGGGGCAGGAAGCGCCTTATTCGCCGAATGCGCTTGAAGGGCGCCTTTCCGGTGACGGGCGCCTGGGCGCTACGGGTTGGCGTTCTCATGAAGTAGAATTGGCGGCTGTATTGTGCGACGATGACGGCAAGGTAGGCGCCTCGGGTAAGGTACGTGTTTTTGTACGGGGCGGCGCCGCGCTGCCACGAGGCACATCGATACGGCTGAGGCTGTCCTCAGGTTTCAGGTACGGACTTCCCGTATTCGCAACCGAAGCTGACCTGGAAATCATTGCGGAGGCTCCGCGGTTCGAGCGCTTTCGTTTCGGGATTCGAGAGAAAGCGCTGGATTCGCTGGCGCGCGCTGGCGACCGCGCCGGGCCACTTCTGGAAGCCCTCGTCATGGGCGTACGGGATGACGTGGATCAGGGTCTGACGGCGGATTTCAGGAATGCCGGTTGCGCGCATATCCTGGCGCTTTCGGGACAGCACGTGGGCATCCTGGCCGCCCTCGTCGCGATGGCCCTGGGGCCGATCCTGGGACCGTTCCGGGCCAAGGCGTGCTCCTGCATCCTGCTTGTTTTCTACCTGGTTGTCGTCGGGCCGGCCCCGTCGGTTGTCAGGGCGGCCCTGATGTTCTGGGTCGCCGCCTTGGCGCGGGCGATGGACAGGCCCCAGGATTCACTGAACGTGCTGGCCATCGCCTTTCTCCTGGCGCTTGCGATCGATCCTGCATCGTCGCGTACGATCTCTTTCCAGCTTTCGTATCTGGCCGTGCTGGGGATCGCGATATACGGCAAGGCATACGAGTTTCTCCTCAGGCGCTGGTTTCCGCCGGCGCTTTCAGGCGCCGCGGCAACCGGATGGGCTGCGCTGTCGGTGGCGGCTCCATTGGGTCTCCTCATTTTCGGCAGGCTCAACCTGCTTGCCCCGCTCGTTGCCATGGTAGCCGCTCCCTTGGTTGGTTCCCTGATGTGGTTGGGCCTGGGCGGATCGCTTGCTGTCTCTGCGCTCCCCGGCCTGTCCGGAATTACCGGGTTCCTGTGCGCCCTGCCTTATGATTGGCTGGCGCGGCTGATGGCGCTGGCCGCTGCCGGCCCGGCCATCGACGCTGCCGCCGGAAACCGCCTTTTGCCGGCCGCCGTCGTTGCCCTGCTTGGCGCTCTGGTATATGCTTGGCCATATGCCTCCTACTTCATCGAGCGGCGACGCTCTCCCGGATACTGTCCCCCACCCGGTGGACTACAATTCCCCCAGGGAACTGGCCGGGTTACTGGAACGCCTGGGCTTCGCCATGCGCAAGCGCTATGGCCAGAACTTCCTGGTGGCCGGGTCCGCCCGCCAGCGCATACTGGCCCTCCTGGAAGCGGAATCCGGTCGCAGGGTCTGGGAAATCGGACCGGGCGCGGGCGCCATGTCCCGCGAAGCTCTCGTCGCCGGGCTACGCTTGACCACCTTCGAGATTGACCACGGTTTTGCCTCGTTCATGAGGGAATCCTACGGGGAACTGCCCGGTTTCGAGCTTTTCGAAGGCGATTTCATTAAAACCTGGAAGCAGGCGGTAGAATCGAGCGGAACCCCCGAGCGAATATTCGGCAATCTACCGTTCAACGCCGCGGGTGCCATCATCGCCAGCATCATTGAAGGAGGCTTGCGGCCGCCCGTCATGGTATTCACGGTACAGAAGGAAGCAGCCCAACGGATGGCCTCCAAGCCTTCAACCAAAAATTATGCGTCCTTTACCGTCCTGTGCCAGTCGGCATACTCGGTAAAGCTGGCATTTGACCTGCCTCCCGGCGTATTCTGGCCCCAGCCACGCGTTACTTCCACGGTGGTGGTCATGCGGGTCAGGCCCGATGCCCTGCCCTGCGCGGGTGAAAAGGCGTTTACTTCCTTCACCCGTTCGGCGTTCGCCTCCAGGCGCAAGACCTTGCGCAACAACCTCAAGGCTGCCGGCTGGTCCGACGAAGAAGTGACCGAATCCGGTCATGCCGTGGGCATCTCCCCCGATGCGAGGGCCGAAACCCTGACCGCAGAGCGATTCGCGGCCCTGTTCGGCGACTTGTCAACGAGGCGTCAAAACCGTATCATCCAATAACTATGAGCGACGTACCACTTACCTCTATCGACGAGGATACCCTCGATACCATCCTGGCCGCGGATGTGACCTTTACCGGCACCCTGTCATTCAAGGATCCACTAATGATCAAGGGGCGCGTATCCGGTTCGATCCGGACGCAGAGCGACCTGCACATAGACGAACGCGCCGTGGTCGAGGCCGATATACAGGCTGGCAACGTAACGGTTCGCGGGACGGTCAAGGGCAATATCCTCGCATCGGGCAGGGTGGAACTGTTCGCGTCGTGCTCTGTCGACGGCGACGTACGCGCCGCGGAAGTGACCATGGAGCCGGGTTGCCGATTCAACGGCGCCTGTACCATGACCGGGTCGCGCGATGCCGGGAAGGAATAAGCTGGGCTTGGCCCTCTGCCTGTCCGCAGTTCTCGGGGCCGGAGCCCAGGTTAAACCTGACGCCCTCATCCTGTATCGCAATGGCGAGTACGAGCGGGCGCGTACTGCCTGCATGACAGAGCTCGAAGCGGATTCCGGCAACATGGAAGCCTATGTCGTGCTTACCTGGAGCCTGGTGGCCCTCGGCCGTTATGCCGATGCGGAACTGTACGCGACCCGGGCCTATGAACGCATCCGCAAGGATCCGCGTATCGTGGAAACCCTCGGCGAAGCCGCCTATCACCAAGGCAAGAACGACCAGGCGCTCGCGCAT
>SPCK01000085.1 GCA_004525355.1 Spirochaetales bacterium | reverse complement strand
CACGGGCTGTAGCGCAGGGGCTAGCGCGCTTGGTTCGGGACCAAGATGTCGGTGGTTCAAATCCACTCAGCCCGATAAACAAAACCGGGACGTCCTTGCGGCGTCCCGGTTTTGTTTTATAGAGGGCTGAGTGGATTTGAACCGAGCGAGCGCGCCGCGGAAGCGGCGAAGAGGCGCCAAGGATGGTGCCGACAGCGAACGAGGCGGGCTGAAGCGAGGGGCCTGAGGCCCCGATGCGTAAGCCAAATCCACTCAGCCCGATAAACAAAACCGGGACGTCCTTGCGGCGTCCCGGTTTTGTTTTATAGAGGGCTGAGTGGATTTGAACCGAGCGAGCGCTGGCCGGCATGGCCGCCCGCTTCCAGCTAGCCGAGGCAGACCGACGCATCGTGGCGGCCATCCTCGACGGCCGAATCAACAAGGAAATCGCCTATGCCGAAGGCCTTGGCCTGAGCGCCCTCAAGCACCGCGTCTTCGTGCTCTACCGCCGGCTGGGCGTGATCAGTCGGTTCGAGCTGATTGCCATGTCGAACAAAGCATCGCGCGATCCGCGTGCCGGCTCGCCAATCTAGTGTTTAGCCGCCAAGCTAACGCTTGGCGCCGATCCAGGCCAGCCAAGCGGCGTCGAATTGGGCCATGTCCAAGTCGAGGACCTGTTCGATAGCCGCCGCCAAGTAACCGCGTAGCATGGCGTCGTGGATGGACCAGACATAGCCTTCCCGCTCCTGCGGCCACGCCTTCAGCGCCTGGACAATTCGGCGCGGCGCGTCATGGCCGTAGCGGCTGGCCATGAACTCCACGACCACGCCGGCCATACCGCCGTACAGCCACCAGTCCTCGTCATTGTCGACGGCCTCCGGGTCGAAATTCTCCAGCCAGCCGATGCTGAGCTCATAGTCGGCCGGGCTGTGCACGCCACTGCCCAACATACTGTTGCCGTAAGCCGGGAAGGATCCGTACTGGTTGGCCAGGCCCTCGGCGAACCAGCTGCAGAGATTGGCGCTCTCGGTAAGCGTTACTTTATGGACCAGCTCGTGAGCCAGTAAGGAGCGGAACGAGTAGGCCGGGTCGGGCCGCAGCCAAAGCTTGATCGATTCGCCCGGCTCGCCCCAGCCGTTGAAAAGGCGGCCGATGGTGATTTTTGAATTCTGGCGTAGCAGCTCGCGGTCGACAAACAGCTTGACGACAGTCTTCTCGAACGGGGCTGCGCCGTAGCCGGAATTGACGATGCGCCAAGCGGCCTCGGCGTCGCGGGCCACTCGCTCGACATCAGCCAGGGCGGCCGTATCCTGATAACGCATCATGAAGTGCTCGGACTCATACACGCCGAAGGCCAAATCGGCGTCCAGCCAGGACTCGCCTGACCGTCGGTACAACCGCGTGAAGCGCACCTCGCGCGGCTCGCGTTCCTCGCCGATTAGGTAGCTTTGGTGCAGGACCACCGCGTACTCTTCGGGGCTTAGCTTCTCCATGGACTCGATGCTGACCGCCAGCTCCTCAATGCGCGCGGCCAGGCGGTAGTCGAACCAGCGGGACTGCTCCAGCCGGAACTCCGCGTCGCCAGGGAACAATAGGCTGAGGTAGAGAGCCTTGTCGCCCTCAGCGAAAGCCTGGCGGTATGAACCGACGGCCTCGGTGATGGCTACGCGCTCGGCCTGGGCGGCGATGGCCTGGCAAGCCGCCAGACAAGGAAGGGCAGCGGCCAGGGCCAGTACGGGTATGCGGATTTTCATGATTACTCCCAATGCAATCAGTGCTTACTCACCAGATATCGCCCGACGCGGCGGCCGGCAGGCCGCGGTCAGCCAGGTCGACGGCCTCGCTCCAGTTGCCGTCGGCGCGCCGTATAGAGGCTGGAGCTGGACCAGTCGGCCGTGACGCGCCAGCCGAACCAGACCTCGCTGCCGATCGGCGCGAAAGAGATTCCATACTCGCGGCTACCGGGCAGCGAGACAATACCCGGCGCGAATAGTTCCGGTACGCGGCCGGCGCAGCGGCTTCCGCCCCGGTAGAAGCCTTTACCTCCTCTGTCGCCGACTGGCAGGCCATCAATCCAGCCAGCTCCAGGCTGTCGATCGTTCGCAGCAATGTTATTTCCTAACCGTTCCCCTTGCTTGACTCTGGCAGCGACTTAGGCAACGCCTTCGCCTGCGGCCCAACCTTGTCGGCAATGGCAACAGTCTATGGCAAAACACCTGATGAGGCGGGCAAACTTTGGTCCCGGCCCTGCCTGGAACGCATGCAAGTTGGAGGATCCTCGCAAGAAAATGCCTGGAGATTATGCTCGAAGCGGCATCCCGCTATCCGTGCGCCAAAACAACATAATGATCAAGGCGCCCTGGGCCCGAGTTCCTTGGCGTATTTGACGAGGGCTTCGAACTTGACGGTTGTGCCCGAATCCTTAATGAGGACACCGCTGGTGTCGTTTCCGGCGGGCCATGGCGATTCCGGGGCTGGAATTGTAGGCGGTCGACTTTCCCCGCACGGTAATGGGGAATGCCGAGTGGTGAGTAAGCCAGAGCAAGGTGCATGAAACAGGGATATCGTTGCCGTATACATTCAGGATGGAAAAACGATTAAGAGACAAGATTCCTCGATATTCAATGCATTGCCGGTAGCGGCTTATGTCTTGCCCTTAAGCAGATAGCGCCGCGTGGCTAGGAGGTGTTCGGCCATACCGAGCTGTGCGGCGCGCCCGTCGCCCCGGACGATGGCGCCCACAATGTCTCTGTGCTCGGCCAGGGTATCCGAGGGGCTTCGCACGAGGCCATGCTCATAGGACCTGCCGAAAAGCCCAAACGAGGTTTCCACCTCCATGAGCCGAGAACTGCCCGACACATTGATCACCATACGGTGAAATTCCTTGTCCGCCGCAAGGTAGGCGGTTTCCATACCCTGCTGCACCGTTTCCCCGAATGCTTCAAAGAGGCTGACGAAGGCCATACGATCCGCAGCCGACGCATCCTCGGCGCAGAGCCTTGCGGCTATGGATTCGAAGCCCGCGCGCGCAGTGAAAAGGTCGGCAAGCTCTGCATCGGTGTAATCGGGCACGAAAAACCCGTCGCGCGAATGGCTCTCCAAGAGGCCTTCACCGGTAAGCCTATTCAGGGCATCATTAATCGGGGTCTGGCTGATGCCAAAGCGCTCGGCCAGGCCCTTGCGGTTTATGCGCTCACCCGGAGCCCATTCGCCATTGAAAAGCGCCTTTTTGATCTCCTCGTATACTTCGACCGATACGATAGTCCGACGAATGGCGCTCACGATCGGGCGACCGTACTCTCGGCGGCGAGGCGGGCGGCCACGTTGCGCGACTCACTCAGATGCTCGAACATGAGGCGCTCGGCTTGGGTCGCATCATGTCCCGCAATAGCCTTGCGGAGCGCGATATGCTCCGCGAGACTCTTTGCGGCCGATTTCATGAGTCCCTGCTGATTACTCTTCGAAACGATCGCGAAAGAGGATAATATGCGTTCAAGCACAGTATTTCCAGCGATGCGTATTATGTCCATGTGGAAACAGTAATCGGCTATCCTGACGTCTAGTACGCTGCCGCTTTCAACTGCCAAGCGATGGGCCTCAAGCACGGCGTCTAGGGATTTCAAGCCCATTGCGTCAATATGCCTGGCCGCCTCGAAGGCTCCCAATGGCTCGAGGCGGAGTCGTACTTCGTAGAGTTCCAGTACCTCCGCCGGGGTCAGGCGCTTGACGAAGGCGCCGCGCCTGGGAACGAGCTCGACGAGCATCTCCTTCTCGAGCTTGGAAAACGCGGTCAAGAGCGGCGTCCGGGATACGCCCAGACGTTCGGATATGGCTTCTTGCTTCAGTTTCTGTCCCGGTACGAGCTCTCCCGCCAGTATCATGCCCCGTAGGGTGCGATAGACCTGTTCAGCCAGATCCTCGAATTTTGTTGTCAACATAACGGTATTCTATGCCTAGCCATCCACAGAGTCAATTAATTTTGTATGCAATATATCTATTGACAAGATCGATAAGCGGGTCTATTTTTGTATACAATATTTTGAATGGAGTTACTATGATTGGCGTATCGCCAGCCTACTTCCTCTCCCGTTCTGGCCCCACGTTTGGACCGCGCGAAACCCTTGTGGGCCTACCGCTGCTCGCCAAACTCGGTTATGGGGGATATCAGGCGGAAGTATTCCAGGAAGAACGGATGGAGGACTGGGACTCCCGATCAACACAAGCCCTGCTCAGTAAGGCTGACAGCCTCGGCTTGCGCTGCACCGCCTTCGTGGCTCATTTTATGGGAAGCCGTTTTGCGTCGGAAACCGCTCTTCTCCAGGGCTTCGACAAAGACATCGCCCTTCGCGCTCTGGCGCTGGGGGCAGAACTCTGCCCGGGCGGTATTTTTGCCCTCCCCCTTCCCTCCCTTTCGGCCCCGGGTCCATCAGCGGCACGTGATCGCGCCCGAAAGAATGACCTGAAGCCCGTACTCAGGGAAAGCTTGTTGCAACTCCTGAATCTGGCAATGGCCAAGGGGCTTTCCCTTGGTCTTGAGCTCATGCCGGGCAATGCGTTGGGCGGCTCGCAGGATTTTCTCGCCCTCTGCGAGGAGCCGGGCTTTGCGGGGCTTGGTCTTGTCTTCGATACCGGGCATTTCTGGGCCATGGGCGAAGCTCCGCAACGGCTGCCGTCCCTGCTGGGACGTCGCATCGTCGCCACCCACCTCTGCGATAACGACGGTATTCACAATCTCTCGCTCTGTCCCGGCGATGGCAGCATTGCCTTCCAGGCGACCATCGACGGGCTTATCGAAAATGGCTACATGGGCAGTCTGGATATAGAAATAGTATGCGCGAGAGAACAGGTCAAGCAGGAATATGGCAAGGCGTTAGTAATTATGGACAACCTGAGTGCGGGCAGTCCCCGCTTTTCTGGATATAAAGCGCTCTCATAACACATAAGGAGCATACATGACAGCAAGCACACACGTTTCATCCGATGAACGCATACGCAGCCTTGAAGGACATGCGCGCGACATACGGCGCGCCATCGTTTCCATGGTGCACACGGCTCAATCAGGCCACTGCGGCGGCAGCCTATCCGCAGCCGACGTGGTAAGCGCCCTCTATTTCGATCTCATGAACATTGATCCCTCCAAACCCCGCATGCCGGGCAGGGATCGCTTCGTGCTGTCAAAAGGACATGCCTGCCCGGTGCTCTACGCGGCGCTCGCCTTGCGCGGCTACTTCCCGGTCGAAGAACTGTCCACCCTGCGGAAGAACTCGAGCCGCTTGCAGGGGCACCCCGTATCGACCTACCTGCCCGGCGTGGATGCGACGGCGGGCTCGCTGGGCTTGGGTTTCGCGCAAGCCGTAGGCATGGCGCTTGAAGGCCGCATGCTCAAGGCGGATTACCATGTATACGCGCTCTTGGGCGATGGAGAGCTCAACGAAGGCGTCGTATGGGAAGCGGCCTCGACCGCCGCCAAGTTCGGCCTTGAAAAGCTCGTTGCCATTGTGGACAGGAATAATCTACAGAACGACGGCAAGGCCGACGACATCATGCCCATGGAACCGATCGACAAGAAATTCGAGGCCTTCAACTGGCGCGTGCTTACGATGGACGGCCACGACATGGCTGAAGTGCTTGCCACGCTGGAGGCGTCGAATGAACCGACGGGCAGGCCCACTTGCATCATCGCGCGCACCGTTAAAGGCAAGGGCGTGAGTTTCATGGAAAATAAACGGGAATGGCACGGCAAGGCGCCTTCCGACGACGAGTACAGCATGGCCTGCAAGGATCTCGAAGGAGGCTGCACATGAGCCTGGCCAAATCCAAGACACCCACCCGCAGGGCACTAGCCGAACGCATGTTGGAAGCCGGGAGCGAACGCGACGATTTCGTCGTATTCGAATCCGATATAGGCTACTCCACGTATTCCTATCTCTTTGGCGATGCCTACCCTGAACGCTACTTCAACCTCGGTATAGCGGAGCTGGGTACCATGGCGACCGCGGCGGGCATGGCGGCGGAAGGGCGCCCTGCCATCGTATGCGGATACGGCGTGTTCCTGAGCATGCGCGCGCTGGAAGCGGTGCGCTCTTTCATCTGCTACCCCCGCATGAACGTAAAGATCTTTTCCAGTCACGGCGGCGTTACCGCGGCGGTAGACGGCGTTACCCATCAGGCCACCGAGGATATAGCCTTCATGGCCACGCTGCCGGGCATGACCGTGCTTGCTCCCTGCGACAGCGCGAGCGCACGGGCGTCTTTCGACCTGGCGCTGGGCATTCATGGCCCCGTATTCGTGCGCCTCATGCGCGATCCTTTATCGGAGCTCTACCCAGAGGGTACGGAATTCAGTATAGGCGGCTGCCATACCCCGAGAAAGGGCGACGATATCACCATCGTCTCCTATGGGGACCTGGTGTTCCAGGCGCTGGAGGCGGCGGAACTGCTGGCCACCGAGGGAATAAACGCTGAGGTCATCGATATGTACTCGATCAAGCCGTGGGACAGGCAAGCCCTGCGCCTCTCCCTTGAGCGTACGAAGGCGCTGCTTGTGGTGGAAAACCACCAGAGAAAAAATGGCTTGGGCTACGAGCTCGCCGCTTGGTGCATGCGCGAGGGCGTGAGCGTGCCATTCGCCCAGCTCGGTCTAGACGATACCTTCGCGGAAAGCGGAAGCTACCCGTTGACGATCCAGAAGTTCGGGATGGACGCGGCAAGCATCGCCGCGGCGGCAAGAAAACTGGCGGCGGCCAAATACTAAGGAGCGCATATGAAACTGGCAGTGATAACGGGCTTTCTGGGCAAGACCAAGGACCGCTTCCACGAATACAACCAGGAGCTCGACCTGGATGGCAAGTTCGCCCTCCTTGCAAGCATACCCGGCTATTCGGGCGTGGAAGTCGTGTATCCCTACGAGACTCCTCCAGCGGCGGAATTGAAGAAACTCCTTGGCAAGTACGGGCTAGAAGTCGCGGCGATAAACGTAAACGTCAAGGGCGAACCCGAATTCCGCAACGGGGGGCTCACCTCGCTTGACCCCGTCGTCAGGGCCAAGGCCGTGCGCTTCCTGAAAGAAGCCAAGGACTATGCCGCGTCTGTTGGAGCCGACAAGGTAACCTGTTGCCCGTTGGGTGACGGCTACGAATTCTCCTTCCAATACGACTATGCGGCCGCATGGAAACACTTGGTAGAGGCGTTCGCCGAAGCGGCCGCCCATAGGCCAGAAATCACCCTATTTATCGAATACAAACCTTCGGAAACCCGCGGACGCTGTTTCGTGGACTCCGCAGCCAAGACCGTCTGCCTTGTGCGCGACGCCGGCACCAAAGGATTGGGCGTTACCCTGGACTTCGGGCACTCGGTATATGGCGGCGAGAATCCGGCCGAGTCGGCGGCGCTCGTGCATGCGAGCGGGCTTCCGCTCTATATCCATATCAACGACAACGACGGCAAATGGGACTGGGACTATTTTTGCGGTACCAAGCATTATATTGAATATGTGGAGTTCCTTTGGCAGCTCAGGCGCATTGGCTACAGCGGGTGGTATACTTCAGACACAAGCCCCACCCGTTGGGACGTGGCCGGTACCTTCGAAGCAAACGCCAGGCTGAGCTTCAAGATCGAACGACTCCTCGACAAGCTCGGCGCTGAAGCGCTTGGCGCCCTCGTGGAAAAGGGCGACTACCTCGGCACCTGGCGCTTCATTGAAGCCAAGATCCTGGGCTTGGGCGAGTAAGGAGGCCAGCTATGGCGAAATGGAACGTGCTCGTTACCCGGCGCATACCGGAGGAAGGGCTCGAGCTGT
>SPCK01000267.1 GCA_004525355.1 Spirochaetales bacterium | reverse complement strand
TCGTTCGAGGCGCTTCGCGACGATCCGATCGCGATCAGGGTCTTGTTGATGATACGCCTGCCCCGGGTTCTGGGCGCCCTGCTTCTGGGGGCGACCTTGGGCGTCTCAGGCTGCGCCTTCCAGTTGGTGTTTGCCAATCCCCTGGTGGATGCCGGTTTCCTGGGGGTTTCCCAGGGCGCCTCGTTTGGGGCGGCGCTTGCGCTGGTCGCCGGGGCGGGGCCCGCCGCCCTGTTCGGATCGGCTTTTGGATTTTCCGGTCTAGCCCTCGGATTGTCACTATTCCTCGCGTCGCGCGTCCGGTTTGGCGGCGCGGTCCTGCGGCTCCTCCTGTCCGGCATAGCGGTATCGGCATTCTTTTCGGCGGCGGTTGCGCTGGTCAAGTTCGGTGCTGACCCCCTCAAAGAGCTCCCTGATATTACGTATTGGATGATGGGCGGTCTTACGGGAGTTTCATGGAAGTACCTGTCCTGGGCGGTCATCCCCGCGGGCTTGTCGATATCGTTCCTGGTGCTGACGCGGTGGCGGACGACGCTATTATCCCTTGACGAGGCTACCGCGACGTCACTGGGTGCTCGGCCCGTAATCGAGCGCGGTCTGACTCTCGGATTCGCGGCCATGGGAGTCGCGGCAGTTACCGCCATGGCCGGTGCCGTATCGTGGGTCGGCCTGATCGTCCCCCATGCCTCGCGTATGATACTTTCCACTGACGGTTCCTCCACAATTCCCGGCTCGGCAATTCTCGGCGCCGCCTTCGTCGTGGTCGCGGACGCGCTTGCCCGGGGCCTGTTTCCCGGGGAATTGCCGCTTGGAATCGTGACAGCCTTGTTCGGCACCATCCTGTTCTTCTTCCTCCTTCTTGCGCGGCGCGTCCGCGTCGAGCGAGGCTGATCATGCTTGAGTTTCTCGACGTGGACTATCGGTACAAGGGCGAGATCACCAAGGCTCTGTCGGGTTTCAACTTCAGCGCGGAAGCCGGTCAGGTAAACGCTGTTCTGGGTCCCAACGGCTCGGGGAAATCCACCGCGCTCGGAATCGCGGCAGGTTGGCTGAAGCCGACTGCGGGATCATTTCACTCCGACGGCCAGGTCGCATACCTTCCGCAATCGGAACGCCTGGCGTTCTCGTTCAGTGCGTTGGAATATGTCACGTTCGGGCGGGCGCCGCACTTGCCGTACCTGGGAATACCCGGAGGACGGGATCGCGCCCTGGCCCGCAAGGCGCTTGCTCGCGTCGGCATGGACGCTCACGCGGACAAGCGGGTCACCGCGCTTTCAGGCGGGGAACTTCAGTTGGTACGACTGGCCCGCGCCCTGGTCCAGGAAGCATCGTGGGCGATCCTCGACGAACCGACCGACATGCTCGACCCGGCCCACGTCATTGCCGTCGGCGACGCGATTCGCGACATCGTTCGTACGGGTGGAGGAGTTCTCCTGTCCACGCACGATATCGCGTTTGCGCTGGCCGTCGCCGATATCGCCGTCCTGCTGAAGGACGGATCGGTGGCAACGTGCGGTCCCGCGCGAGAAACGCTGATTCCCGATCGCCTTTCCGCTCTGTATGGCGTCCCGTTTGCCTTGGAAACAACACCTGCTCCGCGGCATTCTACCGCCAGGCGGTCATGAGGCTCATGGTTCCGGGGGAAGCGGATTATCCAATGGACGTCAGCCCTTCAGTCGCGTTTCGGGCAGGTCGCCCCAGTATTTTTTAGGCATGTGAGAGACCTGGAGCCGAGGATTGGTCCGTTCGCCTATCGCCACGCTCCTGAAATAGCGACTCCAGGTTTCCCTGAGCCGGCTCTCGTCATCTGACCAGGCCAGTTTGCCCTCCAGCGCGAATCCTTCGACGACCTTCCAGCCTGCCTCGGGCCGGTGGATGATGGCCGTATGCCTTCCTCTATCGTGGATTATCCAGTTCATGCCTGGAAAGCGCGAGGCGAAGTGGTCCGCGATCAGGACGAGGATGTCGCAGTCAGGTTGAATTGACGAATACCATGAATCATCCGAAAGCCCGGAAAAACGCACGAGCCCCGTCATCAGGTGCGCCTCTGCCCGGGTCCTGACGGCGGCTTTCTCCACGGCCAGGATTTCCGGCGAGCCCAGGTCGTTCAGGACGCAGGCTCCTTCTACCCATATACGCGCGATAGCGGTAGCCACTGCCTCGTTGGCGCCCGGAAGATCGGAGCAAAACGCTTCGAGGAGGGTCCGGATCGCCTCGTTTCCGGCTCGGCGTTCCAGGCGCGTCCAGAGGGTAGCCGCCCGCCGGTCATCCCTGGCCACGGTTTCACGCTGCTCGAAAAGTTCCTCAGCGATAGCGGGACCGCTCACCACTGGCGAAGGACGACCGGCGATGACCTCATTCAGCGCCTCGGCCGTGGCACAGAGAAAACAGGGAAAACTGCCGTCGTGCTCGAGGAAGCGCGGGGGGACGCTGTCGGCATGGCGACCTGGCTGGTTGATTTGGTGCATATCGATTTTCAAAATGCGAACTCCCGCTGCAGGGGCGCGAGTTTCGCCGGAGCTCCATCGATGAGGATATTCCTGAGGGCGCCCGGGTTGTCTATCGATGGGCAGTGAGGCGATGAACCCCGGGCAGGCGTCGTGAACGCGGGCGTTCCCGAACAACAGAGGAACCACCGGGCTCGTTTCATGACGATGCCGAGTCGGCCCAGAGTTTCTATCCGCAGCGGAGCCTCTCGCCTGGCGCGCACGATACGCGTCGCGCTCCTGGGTCCTATGCCCGGAATGCGAAGAAGGTCGCGGTATTCTGCCGCGTTCACGTCAATGGGGAACAGGTGCAGATTCCGCAACGCCCATGTGCACTTGGGATCAAGCTCAGGATCCAGATCGGGAAGCAGCGGATCGAGTATCTCCGAGGCGGAAAAGCCGTAAAACCTGAACAACCAATCCGCTTGGTACAGGCGATGCTCGCGCAGGAGCGGTGGACCCGCGAGCGCCGGAACCCTGGGGTCTGGACTCGTGGGCACGTAGGCCGAGTAGTACACCCTGCGTACGTCATAGGCGAGGTACAGGTTCTCGGCGAGTACCAGTATGTCCCGATCAGACTCGGGGCTGGCGCCGATGACCATCTGCGTGGTCTGCCCGGCGGGAAGGATGGCGGCTCCGGGGTTTCTGCTTCGATTCTTTCGGGCATCCATGACTGATAGCCTGTCACCGGGCGCGGGCGGAATCGGCGTAATGCACGGAGAGGGATTGACGGATGAGCCGCTGCCTGTCGTTACGATTGCGGTGCAATAGTCGGCGTCAGGCTCCGCAGCCACCATGTCCCGAGATCCGGCGGGCAAGGCGCACAGAGCTTCGGGTTCGGCTCGGCGTTCGATACGGTTCAGCCTGCGGGGCTCGAATCCGCTGGCACTTGCCAGTACGCGCATGGGACCGAAAATGGAAGCCGGGGTCTTGTCCGGCGCTACCGTGGCGAGGCTCGCTGCGCTGGGCAATTCTATGTTGACCGATACGCGGTCGGCCCAGCGAGCCGCTTCCATGACGAGCTGGTCACAGGCGCCGGGAATGGCCTTCAGATGCAGGTAGCCGTTGAAGCGTTCCCGGGTACGCAAGGTACGGGCCACCGCGACGAGGCGTTCCATAGTCGTGTCCGGGCAGCCGATTACGCCTGAGGACAGCAGAGCGCCTTCTATGTAATTTCGCTTGTAGAAATCAAGGACCAGGCGGATGAGTTCTTCGGGCTCGAAGCCGGCACGGGGAATATCGCTGGACCGACGATTGATGCAATACGCGCAATCGAAAGCGCAGACATTGGACAGGAGCACCTTGAGGAGCGCTACACAGCGACCGTCCGCGGACCAGGCGTGGCAGATGCCGCCCACGGCCGCGTTTCCGATCCCGCCTTTTGTGTTTGCCCTGGCGCTGCCTGAGGTGGAACACGACGCGTCGTACTTTGCCGCGTCCGCGAGAATTGCGATCTTGTCGACGGTATCCATGGTCTCTCTTT
>SPCK01000370.1 GCA_004525355.1 Spirochaetales bacterium | reverse complement strand
TGAAGATACGTGAAAGGCTGCATGAGAAAATTGTACACGATAGCGGAAACGGAAAGGCCGGAACGTACCACCGAGGCGCCGACGACATAGTCCACCAGGGTGCGCTCGTTCCTGGGCGTCAAGCTTATCCAGGAAAGGCCGTCGTCGCTCAATACCCATTTGATCTGCTGCAGAAATCCCGTGGCGACATCCCTCTTGACGATGATATTACCCCGCGTATCATATGGATAGGCGCCGTCCCGCTCGCGGAGGAACAGGATGAACAACGACTGTCCGCTCTGTTCCGCTGAAATGCGTACCTTGCCGAAAGTCGTGGTGCGATAAGCTGTCTTGAATGACAGCGCCGTGGATATCGGGGTCGTCACGAGCGCCGACAGAAAATCCGAACGAACCTGTAGAAAATCTGGAAACGCATTGAGAGCAGCCTGATCCGCAGGTTCCGCGATGGTTCGAGCGCCCAGAAACACAAGAAACAAGATGACGAGGGTGCTTCTGACCCGGAAATACTTCACCACACAAACTCCGATCGTTCTGAATGAGACAGGGAAAATGATTTTATTCTCCAGCCCCGCATGGGCGGCAATCCATTCCCGGCGTGCAACCATAGCATGAAACGCTGCCCCTGTTCAAAGGATACACTTCCGCCCGTTGCATGCAAAACCATTTGCAAGGTATCCTCCCGTCCGTATGGATGAACATGATCTGAGCCGCTACAGCGGCAAGACAGTAGCTGTAGGCCTATCCGGCGGAGTGGATTCTTCGCTGGCGGCGGCCTTGCTGCATCAGGCTGGTGCCTTGGTCAGCGGGATTACCATGAAGATATTCAAGGAAGGCGCAGTTCCCGCTATTGCTGGCAACCTTGGCGACGCATGCTATGGACCCGGCGAAGCCGAAGATATAGACGCGTGCGCCGGTTTCTGCGACTCGCTCGGGATTCCCTACCATGTGATTGACCTTGCCGATGAATACGAGGAACGCATCCTGAAGTATTTCCGCGCGGAATACCGGACCGGGCGCACCCCGAATCCTTGTGTCCGCTGCAATCGCGACATGAAATTCGGCTTCATGCTCGAGCGAGCGCGATCAGCCGGTGCCGAGTTCACGTTCTTCGCGACCGGGCATTACGCGCGCATCGCCGAACGCAACGGCATTCTCCACCTGCGCCGCGCGATCGACGAAACCAAGGATCAAACCTACTTCATCCATCGGCTCGCGCCGGAAACGCTCTCCACGATCGTATTCCCCTTGGGCGGCATGACCAAGAACCGCGTGCGGGAACTGGCCCAGGAACTCGGCCTGGCCGCCGCCAAGAAACCGGAGAGTCAAGATTTCGTGGCCGGCGGCTACGGATCGCTTTTCGACGACGAGGCGCCTGGCGATATTGTGGACAGTGCGGGGAATGTCCTGGGCAGGCACCGGGGAATCGCCCATTACACGATCGGGCAGCGTCGCGGCATTGGCGTCAGCCTCGGTCCCAAGGCGATGTATGTGGCCGCACTGGACCCGGTCAAGAATCGCGTCGTCATATCCGACGACGCATCGCTTTTTTCCGGCGGTCTCGTCGGTTCCGAAGCGTTTTTGGCCGACAAGCGACTCGAAGGCTCGTCGGTCCGAGCCCAGGTTCGCATCAGACAGAATCACAAACCGGCTCCGGCAAGCGTCGTCGTCTCCGACGGCCGGGCAACGGTACGTTTCGATCTACCCCAGCGAGCCGTCGCACCCGGTCAGTCCGCCGTATTCTACGACGGGGAAGGCTTCGTCCTTGGCGGATGCATCATCGATGCCGCGGAAAAATAGCGGCATCCGATGGCGTAAATACCACTTGCTATCGCCAGTTGGCGCTGTTCCGCACGTCTCATGAGCCAATTCCAAGAATCGGTTGCGGCTGTATTTTGAAAGAACCTCTCGTTATACTTCTGTATATGAAATTCTCATTGCGCGTAGCCGCAACACTGTCCCTCATTGCCCTTGTGTCCTGCGTGGGGCAGATAAAAGTCCATCCCGAGAAAAAGCCAGAGACAGTATCGTCCTCAAGCCACATGGTGCCAACGGTAATCGACTCCCTCGAGTACGACGTACTTGGAAGCGGCAGCCACGCCAGCGTTACTGACGGCTATACGACTCTCATTCGGAATCCGGATGCTTTCAATCGGTTATGGAGCAGCATTCTTGGATCCTCAATGCCGGCTCCTGACATCGATTTCGGGGTATACGCCGTAATTGCTTCATTCATGGGTCAACGAAATACAGGCGGGTTTTCCGTCCAGCCGGTTCGCGTCGAGTTGCTTTCCGATGATCGCGTCCGGGTCGTCCTTCGCAACGAGGCTCCGCGCAAAGATCAGGTCGTAACACAGGTGCTCACCAGCCCATACGTGATCCTTGCCGTCCCCGTCGGCCAGGCTGACGTGCTGGTCATGTTCGAGGACAATTGACCGAGTCGTCCCAGACATCTTGACCACGGCTGGCTCATGGTAGTAAATTCAAGCGTACTTGGGGGTGCCCCGGTTTCGACTGATACGGTTCGAACCGTTGGTCGCAGGTGGAGTGCCGTACTCCTGATCGCGGCAAAACTTTAATTGCCAACAACAACGGCAATCTCGCCCTCGCCGCGTAAGCGCCGATGACGACGGGCCCCGCGACGCCCTGTTCCGAGCGTAGCGACCGGCCTGTAACCCAACCGGGACTTACCCCACGCCCAGCCCGCGGGACATGGGGGACATATAGCGGGATACGGAGACGAAAGCGCGACGGTCCGCGTAGCGCCTCCCGACAACTTTAAAGGCCGCCTAAACCTGTAGACGCCCTCGATTTGCCTACCAGGACGCGGGTTCGACTCCCGCCACCTCCAAAAAAAACGAACCCTCCCGCATGGGGGGTTCGTTTTTTTATTCAGGAGCTGGCGGGAGTCGAACCGAAGGCGCGTCCCGAGCCAGCGAGGGCGAGGCGCAGGGATGCGCCGAGAGCGCCG
>SPCK01000432.1 GCA_004525355.1 Spirochaetales bacterium | reverse complement strand
CGTAAGTCCGGAAAACAGGTCCTTTCCGAAATCGGCCGGCTATTACCGCGGCGAAGCGGGAGCGTCCGTTACGGCCCCCGGGGCCATGCCATCCAATCCGGGCACGAAAAAGACATAGTCCCTGAATTCCTCTGACTGGTTCTTGTCGCCATAGGGATGGGCCTCGTTCGCGTTGCCATGGCAAGCGTAGCAAAAATCGCCGCCAAAAACGGTCTCCTGCCCTTTTGCCAGATCCTTCACGATCCAGAGCCAGCCCCCTCGCGAGAGAGGTTCGTCGGGGGCCTTTACCATCGCGGTAAGCATTATGGGCTCCTCCCCGGCAGCGGGTGAGGAAGTGGCGAATACCTGCTTGACGATCGTCGTACCAATGGGGAAGCTGACGCCTACCGGGCTGCGACTGAAGGAAAAGCCCAAATCGTTCATATGGATAATGCGGAACCTGTCCTCGTGACCGGGAATGGGATAATCGAGGCGAATCTTGGTCGTCGTGCGCCAGGAAGCGTATCCGTCCGGGATATGATCGACGGGAGCCGTCTGCCTGGAGCAGGACGCCAGCAGTGCAAGGGCCAAGGCGAGTACCGATACAGCTGTTCGCGAATGCCTATCCACGCGGCCCTCCTTGCCCGACGTCCGCACCGGTGAGCAGATAGACCCGCTGCTCTTCCGCCTTGCCCTTGAGCTTGACCCGGTAGGGTCCCATGAACGTCATGCGGCTCCCAGTCTCGCTCATCGCGCTGTTTCCCGGCGCAGGTCTTGTCGGAGGACTATCACGTAGGCTTGTAATCGCCGGTACGAGCAACGTCTGACCGAGAGTCCGCATCTCGTTGAAGGTACAATCGCACACCATCGCCTCCCCGGCCCGTGCTACGGAGCACAAGCGGGAAGCGACGTTGACCGGGTCGCCGATGACCGTGAAATCGGCCCTTCGTGAGAATCCGATCATGCCCTGGATGACTGTTCCCGTGGCAATACCCACGCCGACGACCAACCCATCGAATTCACTCGCCCGTCCAGCGAGGTCCCTGATCTCCCCTGCCGCCAGACAGGCGCGCATCGGGGCTCCATCGCCTGAAAATACAGCGACGATCTCATCGCCCACGAACTTGTCGATATCGCCTCCGTGGCCGTGTATGATCCGCACCTGCTCCTCGATCAACCTGTTGAGCACGCTGACCACTGCATCGGCGCCGTGCTGCTCGGTATAGGCGGTAAAGCCACGTACGTCGGAAAACAGCAGCGTTCTGGTTACCCGCTTGGGTTGTTGCCCGTCGGTAATCGAAGAAATGGTATCCGCCGAGACGTACTTGGTCAGCTCAAAACGCTCGTACAGCCCCTGAACCATATCGTTGACCGTGGCGGCCAGCTGACCCACCTCGTCGCTCCGGGTCACGTCCACGCGCCCGGAGAAATCGCCCTCTGTCACCGCGGTGCATACCCGGCCTATAGCCTGGACTGGTCGGACAACGACGCTCCGCATGAACCGGCCGATGACCAGCGCGAGGGCTATCACCATAAAAATAAAACCAGCCGTAGAGGCCCCGATGGTAGCCTGTTGCGCCATCAGGAAGGGGGTCACGTCGGTCCGCAAGTCGATGACGCCCCGGATGGTATGGTCCGCGCCGTGGCAGGCAGTGCATTTAGGCAAATTCAGGAGGGGCCGATACACGCGGTCGTAGGTCCGCCCGCCATCCTTCCACCTGAAAAAAATTGATTGTGTGGGAGCCATGGACGCCGCGTCGAAATACGGCCTCTCGGGCGGCATAATGGCAAGGGCGGGCTCCGTTCGGGGTGTGAAGCGCGATTGGCCGAGATTCCCGTTCACCATGGCTATCGTGGCGTTGTCGCTGAACGCGCTCTCGCCGTTCCGCCTGAACAGGCCGAGAATAAAACCTGTGTCGAGCCGCCGGACCTCGGTAAAGAACTTGATGACTATGGGCGCCTCGCCTACCATCATGAAATTCTCTATCGACGTGTACAGCATGTCGGCCTCTCGGACCAGAGCCTCTTTGGTCAATCGCTGGCGTGCGTTCACCAGGCTCGTGGCGAACAGGGCGGCCACCAGCCCCAAACCGATCGCCAGCGAGACGATTACGATAAGATTTATCCTGCCGGTCAGGGAGATGCTCTTGGGTGTCTTGGAGCGCACCGATCCCTCGTCCGGCCGTTCTGGTAAAGCCATGGATCAATTGTAATCCTTTTTCCGGTGCGGACAAGGAAAACCGCGTTGCCGCCGGAGTCTGGCCTGTGTACCTTGAACATCATGGGTCTATACGAAACGCTTGCGGACGTTTATGACGATGTTTTTCCCGTCAATCCGATGACCTTGTCCTTCATCGGGGCTCCATCGAGGTCAGGCGCGCGACTGCTGGATCTCGGCTGCGCCACGGGCGGCCACGCATTGGCCCTGGCCGAAGCGGGCTGGACAGCCGT
>SPCK01000483.1 GCA_004525355.1 Spirochaetales bacterium | reverse complement strand
TCGACGAGGGTGTGGCTGGCCGCAGGCGTCACTGACATGCGCAAAGGGTTCAACGGTCTCGCGGCATTGGCGCAGGATATTCTGAAGCAGGACCCGTTCTCGGGGCATCTGTTCGTGTTCCGGGGACGCCGGGGCGACCTGTTGAAGGTGATCTGGTTTGACGGTCAGGGCGCGTGTCTATTTTCCAAGCGCCTGGAGAAAGGCCGGTTCGTATGGCCCTCGGCGACGACCGGAAAGGTGACGCTGACACCAGCGCAACTGTCGATGTTGCTGGAGGCGATCGACTGGCGCGCGCCGGACAGGACATGGCGTCCGCTGACGGCCGGATAGTCGATATTTTCCTGTAGAAACCGCATAAACCCTCGGGTTTTGATTCCTTCAGGTGCCGGATTCTGGTATAAATCCTGATGCTCGAAGCATCCTCCGATCTGCCCGATAATGTCGCTGCGCTGCAGGCGATGATCGCCTTGCAGAACGAGAAGCTGTCGATCTTCGAGGCCGAGATCAAAGAGCGCGACTTCCGGATCGAGAAGCTGCAGCATCAACTGGCGGGCTTGCGCCGCCATCGCTTCGGCGCGCGGTCCGAAGCCCTCGATCAGCTTGAACTGACGCTTGAGGAAGAAGAGATTGCACGGGCAGTTGAGCCCCCTGTTGCCGAAGATGTCTCCGACACTTCGAGCGATACGCCGAAGGGCAAACCAAAGCGCAAGCCATTGCCGGACCATCTGCCCCGCAATGACGAGATCCTCTCGCCCGGTTCACAATGCAGTGCCTGTGGTGGCGTTCTGAAGACACTCGGCGAGGATATCACCGAGGAACTGGAATACATCCCGGGTCGCTTTGTCGTGAACCGGATCATCCGCCCGCGCATGGCGTGTTGCTGCTGCGAGGCAATCTGCCAATCGCCGCTGCCGTCGCGCCCTATCGAGAAGGGGAGACCAGGGCCCGGGTTGCTCGCACATGTGCTGGTCAACAAGTACGCGGACCATCTTCCGCTTTATCGCCAGTCGCAAATCTTCGAGCGCGAAGGTGTCGATCTCGACCGCTCGACCCTTGCCGATTGGGTCGGCAAGTCCGCCGCCCTGCTGGAGCCGCTGGCCGATGCCATCCAGCGCCACGTGCTCAGCGGTCAGGCTATTTTTGCGGATGATACCCCAGTCAAGTTGCTGTCACCCGGTGCGGGAAAGACAAAGACCGCGCGGCTCTGGGCTTATGTCCGGGACGAACGGCCATGGGCGAGTGAAGCGCCACCGGCGGCGTTCTACCGCTTCTCGCGTGACCGAAAGGGCGAACAGCCAACTGAACATCTCAAGGACTATACCGGCTGGATGCACGCGGACGGATATTCCGGGTTCAATGAACTCTATCGCTCAGGCCGTGTCCATGAGGTTGCCTGCATGGCGCATATCCGGCGCAAGTTCGTCGATGTGTTCAAGTCGCAAGGCTCGGTGATCGCCGAAGAAGCAATCAAACGGATCGCCGCGCTTTATGGCATCGAGAAAGAGGTGCGAGGCCAGTCGCCAGAATACCGCGCCGCCATCCGGCAAGAGAAAGCCAAACCCCTGCTCGACGATCTGGAACACTGGCTCAGCGACCAACTGCCCAAAATCTCCGGCAAGTCCGAGCTCGCCAAGGCCATCCGTTATGCCCTGACCCGCATCAAGAAGCTGCGGCCCTACATCGACCACGGCATTCTGGAAATCGACAACAATTCTGCCGAGCGATCCATGCGTTGTGTGGCTCTCGGCAGGAAAAACTATCTCTTCATGGGCTCCGAAGGCGGCGGCAAATCAGCCGCCATCGCCTATACTCTGATCGAAACCGCAAAACTCAATGGCGTCGATCCCCAGGCATGGCTAACCGACACCCTTGCCCGCATTGCCGACCACAAGATCACCCGTATCGACGAACTCCTGCCTTGGCGTTACGCTGCGTCCGCAGCGTAACTGACCGGACTATCTCCCAGGCAGAGCGGCTTCACCGGACGGTCACCCTAGAACGGACATTGGCGGGCGAGATACCACTGTCGCCGTTTGAGCCGAAGCGGTCATTCGTGGTTGCCAATGCGATGGCCGCAAAGGCCAAACTCGGCAGCCGCGCTGCAGCCGGTACGCGTCCCTACAGGTTCTGCAATTC
>SPCK01000328.1 GCA_004525355.1 Spirochaetales bacterium | reverse complement strand
GTAGGATATCATGCGAAACGTGCCGTCCCACGAAGAGGGAGGTCCCCGTTTCACGCTTCTGGACTCCCCGGTTTTCATGATGGCCATTCCGGCCTCGCTCAGGAAATAGAAACTGGATCTGCCCTTGCGCTTGGTGAATAACGATCCGCGCCTGGCCATCCGCGACAGGGCCAACCTGGAAGCCTGGTCCGTCATGCCCAGCCTGCCCAGCATGGCGCAGAGGGTCTTCAGGGACAGACCGTATTGGCTCTGCTCAAACAAGGCTCCGTAGAGGCTGTAGATAATCGAATCATTGGCGAACATGCATCACCTTTATTTGTGTCGCTTTTTTATCGACATATTTTACTATGACTCATAAATATCAAGACCACAAGAAAAATCAAGAGGACAAGGTCAAACTCCAACTATAGTCTTGGGATCCGTCAGAATAAGGCATGAAAGCCTGGACCTGCGACATTCTCCCGGACGTCAAAGAACCGAAAAACGACTGGAATACATAGGCCTTGTGAACCCAGGCAATACGCTGCGCGATGAGACCACGGCTGCTGATGAGTTCGACCTGACAGTGACGGAATACGGCCCGGCCTGCGGCGTCATCACCGATACTTTCTCAGGTCAGGTAAAGGAATCCGTTACCGACATCACCTATACGCTGACTGAGGGGTATTTCTCAGTAATGTGGAACGCCGACACATAAATCGTTCTAAAATTATCATTTACTGAACCAATATTTCCCGTTTGTGCTATTCCTGGAAGTGCAAGACAGCGCAGAGTATGAAAATTTACCCAAAGTCAGTATGCCGGATTATATGGCGGTGTAAAAAAATGATTCATGGAGAGGGATAATGAGAAGACCAATCCGCATTGGTATCCTCTTGTTCGTTTGTTCATGGCATCAACAGCTTTGTACGGACAGGAAAAAGGGGATGTCAATACTAGTGGTAATATCGATATTGTCGATGCCCTCATGGTTGCACAGTATTACGTGGGGCTTATCACAACATTTCCTTGATAGTCTAAACACACTCCCGGTCATCCTTTGTGTATCAACCAAGGAGACAATATGAAGAAAGTTATCATGGGTGTAGTAGTTACTGCAATTGGCTTTTTCATCATGTCCTGTGCGGTAGACCCCAGCGATGGAGTAATTGTTGTGCTTGAAGCTCCTACCGGTGTATCCGCAAGTGATACTATTTTATATAAGGTAACGATCAGCTGGAACAGTGTTCCCGATGCCGTGGCGTATTATATATTCCGATCACTGTCCCCGAATGCCGACTACTCTGAAATCGGACTGACTACAGGGGTGTCCTATGAAGATATCTCAGGCATACCCGGGACTACATACTATTACAAGGTACAAGCGAGATCCGCGTATGACATATTCAGTGATTACAGCGAGTACGATCAAGGGCAGGCCTTGGCAACACCCACCGGTCCTGGAACATGCAGCATGCTCCCCGAAAGTATAACGATCGATCTCAATGATGCGTTCACCACGGAAATCCATGTGGATACGGGATCTATGAATATTGCCGCATACGATGTTGATGTTTTATTTGATCCCACTACAATACAGGTAAATACCGGAGAGGGCACAAATGGGGTCCAGGCAAGTGCCGATGGGTTCGTTTCAGCGGTAAATGCGAGCTCACCTGGCGTGCTTCAGATCAGCGGTTTAGATGCTTCGGGAAAAGGTCCCGACAATGACTTTCCTCTGGTGACCATCAACTGGACAGCAGTGGGAGCTGGAACGGCGGCTATAACCTTGGAGGTAGAGGTTTTGGTAGACTCCAGCTATGCAACTATCGGTACGCCGGCTGGCATCGGCAATACAATTACGGTGAATTAGAAAGCCAACAGCAGAACATCCTATGATCCAATTGTAAAAACCCGCTGTGTATACGTACACTCCGATATATTTCCAAGCCCTCTAAAAAAATCACTTATCCTCTATCGCTCTCCTCTGTATGTAAGCAGGGATTCTTCCGAAAGTGATTACCTTTGAGCACTTGATTTCCAGGTTCCGACAGGAAAACGCCAACACGTTTTCTCACAATTGCGAAGCACTACACCAACGAGCCGCTCCGAGCGGTAGTGAGGACGGGGCGCACGAGTTCTTCCTGCCGCCAGTATCAGCAGATCGGGACAGTTCAGGGACAATACCTCGGGGATCGTGTATTCTGATAGCGACCGGGAAACATCGATCGATGAGGCTTACCCGGATGTTGGAGGTTTCGAATGCCGCTGTCGCTCAGAAGCCGTTTCTACAAGGCGCTTCTTCGCCGTATCATCAAGAACAGGAACCTGAGCTTAGAACAAATACGAGCCGGCGCCGGAATGGTCGCTATGCCGACGTCTATCCTCCCCAAGGGCGTCTCCATCATGCGGGATACGATCGGGGGCGTCCCGGTCGATCGGGTCGCCTTGGCCGATGCTGAACCCGGCAGGATAGTGATGCATCTTCACGGCGGCGGCTACGTCTCAGGCTCGCCGGATACCCATCGTATGCTCACATCTCTCCTGGCCAGGACGACCCGTGCGACAGTACTCGTTCCTGACTATCGGCTCGCTCCTGAAAAACCATTCCCGGCAGCGATGGACGACACACTCGCAGTCTACCGGAGCCTCCTCGCCGATGGCTACGAAGCGAGGAATATCGCCATCTCGGGGGACTCGGCCGGTGGAGGCCTGGCCTTGGCCACGGTGATACTGCTACGGGAATCGCGGGAGTCGCTGCCCGCCGCCCTCGTCTGCATGTCCCCTTGGACCGACCTCATGCTCGAGGGCGCTTCCTATACGGCCAACGCCGCCTCCGACGCGGTGCTCAACGTGACGTCCTTGCGGGAATGGGCCGCCTTCTACGCTGCCGGCGAGAGCCTGGACAATCCGCTGCTCTCTCCGGCCCGCGGGGAATTCGACGGATTTCCTCCATTGTTGATCCAGGTGTGCGGGGACGAAATGCTACTCGACGACGCGCTCGTGGTGGCGCGCAAGGCCGAGGCGGCCGGCGTATCCGTCACGCTCGACATCAAGAACGGCTTGTGGCATTGCTGGCAACTGATGGGGAACCTGGTGCCGGAAAACAGGGAGACTTTCGCTGAAACAGGCGCGTTCCTCCGCGCGCATCTCGGGATTGGCTCGGTTCCCGGGCCGCGAACGGGACGCCTCGGTCAAGTCAGCTGACCGGATCCTTGACCGCCCTGAAGCGTGCGGTATCGGTCAAGCTCCAGGTGGGAACATGAAGTAGAGAAGCCGGCGGG
>SPCK01000062.1 GCA_004525355.1 Spirochaetales bacterium | reverse complement strand
CCCTCGGCCGAGACGAGGAAGAACGATCGCCAGCCCGGCGCCCAGGCCAGGGCGGAATCGAATACGCCGTAGAGCCTGGTGGGAAATCCGGGAGCGGGAGAGCCGTCAGCCAGGAAGGCGGCGATCTGGCCCTCCTCGGTCACGGCGGCCACCATGCCCGCGGCGGGAGAATCGGCGCCGGCGAAAATCGGGGCGGCGCCGGCTATTCCGGACAGATAGGCCGGCCAGCCTGGTACAAGGGCGCCGGTCAGGTCAAGGAGGTACAGGTTGCCCTCGAACGAACGCGGCAATACTGCGATTCCCCATGAGGAGACGGCGGGAGCGCTGCGCGCCTTGGCGCCAAGTGAAGCGGAGAAGCTGGTTTGTCCAGCGGGAGTGACGATCATGAGCGCGGATTCGTCGGCGACCGGCACCAGCAGGCGTTCGGCGGACAGCGAGGATGGCCCGGTCACCGTCTGACCCGTTACCAGCGGGAATCCTTCCATGGGTTCCAAGTCGGCGTCCGTGCGGTACACGGTCCCCCTGCCTGATATCGCCCAGAGCGCGGCGATCCTGCCATCCTGCGTATCGAGGGCTATCCAGGCCTTGTCGTCGAGTTGCAGCTCCTTGGATATCCCCGTTGAAAGATCCATGGAGCGCACGGTCCTGCCACTTGTCCAGAACGCCATGGGTGTACCGTTCGGGGAAGATCCGACCAGCGGATCGGAATCTACGCGACCTGGTTCTTTGACCGGATAGCCGGGAATCTCGGTGAGCCCAGGCGAAACTGCCGAGACCGCCGACAGTTCGAGGCGCATGGAACCCGCAACCAGTTTGAGTGACGCGACCCCGCGCCGGTACAGCTTGAGCGCTTGGGTGACGCCCTCGGAGCCGCGCAGGAAGAAAGGCGCGCTCCTGTCGAGCGTATAGTAGACCATCACCGAGGATTCAGGCGAAATGGCCGACGCCGTTTCCTTCCAGCGATCGCTCTTGACCAAAAGTTCGCCTCCGCGTACTTCAGCGACGCAGAAGGCCAGGACCTCGGCACTTGAACTGGCGTACAGGAAGCCATCGTGCACCAGGTAGAATGGTTCGACAAGATTGATGCCGATGCTTTCCAGGAAGGTACGGAGCCAGCGGGGAAAGACAATCCTGGGAACCCTGGTGCCGTCAACGACGGCCGAAAGGTCCCTCCCGACAAGGAGGGAGCCAAAGGCTTTTTCAAACACGTCCTTGCGGGCGCGCTCGTCCCCGACGCTTGCGAAGAATACGGGCGCCGGGCCGCGGTCGCTCCCGAAGACGCCGAATTCCTCACCCATCCAGGAGAACAGCAGCTTGTTGAGTCCCAGGCCGAAGGCGAGCTTGGATGCCTCGTCGGCGCCGCTGAAGGCCTTGCGCGCGTCGGGGCCGAGAATCGCCGCGGCCCCGTCCCAGAGTTCCGCGGGCTTGCCCGCGGCGAGCAGGCTGAAATAGGATGCTGACGCGGGAATCCGTGTCAGGGCCGCGGGCGTCCGCGACCGGCGATCCAGGAGGGGGCGCAGGCTATCGTCAGCCGACCATGGCAGATCCAGGGAAACCGAGATGCGCTCATCCCGAAGCGTCAGGTCGACGACCGAGAGCGAGGGGAAAGCCAGCTCGTTGAATAGGCGCCCAAGGGGATCGTCCCTGCCCGACAGGCTCTCGACCCAACGCCCCGGTTCAGCCAGGAATCGCAGCGAACCGTCGCCCTTGGAGCCGAGGGCCTTGGCCAGTTCCTTCCTGGGGCCCATGTCTCCGGGGCGGGCGGCGGCAAGCAGGAACTCGGTCGATGAAGCGACTACCAGTACGTTGCGATAGAGCAGCGCGTATAGGGTTAAATCGCCGTTCTCGTAGACAAAGCGGGGCGGGAAGGCATCAGCCTCATAAGACAGTCCTTCGACTTTGGCAAGGAGTCCGGGGAAAAGCCTGATAGCGAAGGGAGCCAGCCGGGTAGCGGCGGAACGCAGACCGAGATCCGCGGCCAGTACGAAACCGCCTTCTGGATACACGGCCGCGTCGATGCGCACGTTGGCCAAGCGGAGAAAGAGCGGCGAGCGAAGGACGGGGTTGGCCCGAAGCGATCTGACCGTACCCCTGAGCGACGCTGTTTCCGGGGTGGAAAGGGCGGCGTCCAAGGCCTTCAAGTGAAGTGCGCCGGTGATGAAGGCGCTCGCTGAAGGCATGCTCGCATACGCGTCGAAACCTTCGGGTACGTGGGCCGCAGGATCACTCCTGAAAACCAGGGCCATGCCGGTCAGAACGAGGGCTGTCAAGAGTGGTAAGCCGATCAGGAGACCGAATGTCCAAACCAGGAAGCGTCCGATGCCATGTTTTTTTACTGGATTTTTCGACTGGGCATCGTTGTCGGGGATATCGGTATCGGAACCTTCGTGTGGATCGGGCATGCCAACCTCCGTTGCGGGGCAAATACGTTCGATTGGATCATTCTCGACCGAAAACCGTTATTGCGTCAACGGTTGAGTGATGCTAGCATGGAGGTATGCAATACATGGAACGACTTAGGACTCTCGATGGAGAGGCCAAGCTTATAACGCATATCGGAGCCGTACTCGGCTGGGACCAGGAAACGTACATGCCGCCGGCGGCCATCGAGGAACGCGGAGACCAGTTGGCCTACCTCGAAGGTCTCGCTCACGAGAAACAGACGATGCCCGAGATAGGCGAACTTCTTGCCGCCCTCGGCTCTACCGGGGAAAACCCGGAAGGCGATACGACGCTTTCACCAATGGATCGTGCGTATCTCCGCATCATGCGGCGCAACTACGATCAGGCCACCAAGGTACCTACAGAATTGGTCTCCGAGATGGCCAAGGCGACGAGCCTGTCGCAGGCCGCGTGGGCCAAGGCGAGATCGGGAAACGATTTTCCCGCATTCGAGCCGCATTTGCAGAAGATGGTCGACTTCAACAGGCGCATCGCAGACTGCCTGGATCCTTCGGGCAAGCCCTACGATGTCCTGCTCGATCGTTTCGAGGAGGGCGGGACACAGGCCGGCATCGCGGCCGTATTCAACCCCCTGCGGGACGAACTGGTCAAGCTTATGGACAGGATCCGTTCGCGGCCGCAGGTGAACGACGACTTCCTTCACCGCCATTGCCCCGAAGCGGACCAGGCCAAGGCCAGTTCATACCTGATGAAGATACTCTCCTACGATTTGGAGCGCGGACGCCTGGACAAGACCGCGCATCCCTTTACTACAACCTTGGGCGTTTCCGACGTTCGCATCACCACGCGCTATGTCGAGGACTTCTTCCCTTCGAGCGTATTTGGGACGATCCACGAGAGCGGCCACGCGCTCTACGAGCTGGGCATGGGCCCCGCGCCCGAATACCAGCGGACCTCCCTGGCGGACGCGGCCAGCATGGCGGTCCACGAGTCCCAGTCGCGCCTGTGGGAGAACATGGTCGGCCGCTCCCTGGGCTTCTGGAAGAACCACCTGCAGGAATTCGCGCGCATGCTGACGCCCGTCCTTGACGGCGTGTCCATCGATGAATACTACCGAGCGATCAACAAAGTGGAACCGTCCCTCATCAGGACCGAGGCCGACGAAGTTACATACAGCTTGCATGTAATACTGCGCTTCGAGCTGGAAGCGGAACTCCTGTCGGGCAACCTGGCGGTCAAGGACCTGCCGGGAGCCTGGAACGAGCGTATGCAAGCGTTTCTTGGCATCGTGCCTCCCGATGATGCCAAGGGCTGCCTACAGGATATCCATTGGTCCATGGGCGCCATCGGATATTTTCCCAGCTACGCGCTGGGCAACCTGTACGGTGCCCAGTTCTGGGACGCCATGAAGGATCAGGGGTTCGATCCGGCCGTCGCTGTCGAGAACGATAACCTCGGCGCGATTCTGACCTGGCTCCGGGCCAACGTCCATTCTGCCGGAGCCGTGTACAAACCCGGAGAACTTGCACGCAAGGTGACGGGAGAGTCTCTCGACGCCTCGCATTTCATGCGATACCTGAACGAGAAGTACGCCCGGGTGTATGGGTTCTGACCCCGGCTCTCTCGGCGCGCTTGCCGTGCTTGGGGTCGGAGCTTCCTTCTTTTTCGTGGTCGCTCTCGTCCTGTCGATCCGCCGCTTCATGCGACGAAACAGGCAGGACGGACGTTCCGGCCTTTCACTCGTTTTTCTGAGCCTGAGCGTTGCGGTTGCCTGCGCTTCGTGGGGAATCGTGTTGTTGGCGCGCGGGCGATCGGATTGGGAAGCATTGACGTGGTACCTCGCCGGAGGCGGATTGGCGGGCCTGGCCGTAGCCATCTTTCCGCGGGCGGCGGGAGTCCCGCTTGTGGTCCTGGCAGCGCTTGCCTGGATAGGAGCAGCGACCGAGGTTACGGCATGGCATCCATGGGTGGAAGGCAGGACCGTCGCGAAACTGAGTGTCTACTCGGTGGAAACCGATTACATGCTCTGCGGACTCTCGCTCCCGGATCGAAATACCCTTCCCATCGTGCAGAACGTGCGCCTGCCGCCTGGCGACTTGGGTTTGTCCGTTCAGACGCTGCGCTTTAGGGGACCCTTGGCCTTCCTGGTCGGAGAGCGGTACTACCGTTTGTCCGCCATTCTGGCAGGCGACCAGGCGCATCCGCTGCCGTTCGAGCGGGGACCGCTGGTTTCCGTCGACGGCCGGATTGCGCTTGTCGCCCGTCTGCTCGGAGCACAGATCGCGACAGCATCCAGCGACCGTTTCCCCGCAGAAGAATTCGCCGTGGTTTCCCTGATGATCCGGCCCGACGGAAGCATCGGGTTGGCACGGGAATGACGCTGGAACCATCGTGTCGTCGTATATGCTCATCACGTGAGGGCTTGAATGCCGATGTGTCATGGAATATACTGAACGGAGTCGCGGATAGTCTTACCCGCAAGGAGCGTCCAATGGCATCGAGAAGTGCTTCGAGCCGAACGAGCGCGGTAGCGCGCCTCATCTCCTATTCCTCGCTCACTCCCTCCTCATCTTCTTTTCCCTCCAGCATGATGATGTGACGCCCCGGGCGTCCATGAGATTCGCGGCCAGCCCGTAGGGCGGCCCTGAACGGTTCGTTTCCGTCGACGCGGAACGAATGACGCTCGGGTTGGAACAATCCAGTCATTACTACAATCCTCATCATGACGGGATCGGAGTTTCCGCATTCGCGCGCGGGCTCGCCGTCCCGAAGGGACCACCTCATATGAACGCACGGGAACGGTATGTAGATATCAATCGACGGCTACGCGAAGGAAGGGCCGCTGTATTCACCGCGGACGAGTTCAAGGCACTGGCCACGCAAGTGGACGCCGAGGAATTGGCGCAACGGGCCGACATCGTGACCGTAGCCACGTTCGCGCCGATGTGCTCGAGCGGCGTATTCATCAATTTCGGGCACGGCAGCCCTCCCATACGGATGGAAACGCTGACCCTGGACGGTGTTCCCGCCTACGGTGGAATTGCCGCGGTGGACGCGTACCTCGGGGCGACGGCCGAGCGTCCGAACGATCCGGGCTTCGGCGGCGCGCACGTGATCGAGGCTCTGGTGCGCGGGCAGCGAGTGGAACTGTCCGCCAGGGGTAAGGGAACCGACTGCTATCCGGGCAGGGAAGTCCGTACGTCAGTCGGCAGGGATGACTTCAATGAGTTTTATTTCTATAACCCCAGGAATGTGTACCAGAATTACGGCGCCGCTACCAACGGCGGCGAGGCCGTCCTGCGTACGTACCTGGGCGTTCTGAGGCCGGGATATAGCACCGTATCCTATGCTACCGCCGGCGCCATGAGCCCCCTGGTCAACGATCCGGAGTGCAGGACGATCGGCATAGGGACGGCAGCTTTCGTGGCCGGGTCGGTCGGGATGGTGGTCGGAGAAGGCACGCAGTTCAACACGCAGGCGGAGTTGGATGTCGCCGGGATACCGATGGGAGCAGCTCGCAACTTGGCCATCAAGGCCGACGCCAAGACCGCCGACCCGCGCTTCCTGGCTGCCGCCCGCGTCGCTGGCTATGGAGTTTCCCTGATCATCGGCGTGGGATTCGCGATACCGGTGCTGGACGCGGATATGGCCCGGCGCCTAGCGGTTCGCGACGAGGACATAAGCGTCCTGGTCAGGGATTATTCGCGGGTAGATCGACCGGTGGTCCTGAGGACGGACTACAGGGCCCTGCGCTCGGGATCCGTAACGGTCCAAGGCGTGGATGCCAGGACCTCGTGCTCGTCGTCGCTCGCGGGAGCCAGGCGATTGGCGCTTGAGCTTAAAAGGCGCGTCCTGGAGGGGAGCTTTCCCGTCCGTCCGCCGATCGACTCGCTCTCGTGCCGCTCGTCGCCGGGGCCGCTCGTGATGCGCGAGCCGGATGGGAATATTAGACCGGGACGACGAACGGCCGCCGCCGCGCCCGAGCGCCTTGGTCCCGCCGGTTACGCCCGCAGCCTGTGCGTCGATTGCGGAGCGTGCGTCGCCCATTGCACGGACGGCGCCCTGTCGATGGGCGTTCCCGATTGGGAGCTCGTATATCGCCAGAGTGATTGCTCAGCTTGTGGCGCTTGCGTCGAGGTCTGCCCCAGGAACGCATTCCAGCTGAAGGCCGCTCTCTCGCGGAAAAAGAGCGGACGATGAGCGCGCTCGATACGCGATTGCCTACGGCCTACAGAAAGCCGTTGCGCCGATGTTATCGCCAAATAGTCGGGGAGGGTCGCTTCAAGTTGTTCGAATTGAGGCACAGGCAAAGCGATCTGCTGGTCGGCGTAGATATCGGGAGTTGGCGACCCGAATTGCCTTTCCTGCTGGCAAGCCGCCTGGCCGCGACGCGGACGGCACTCGAAGGCTACCTGGCAAGGCATCCGGCCTTCGCGGTTTCTTTATCGGCCCTGCCCGATGATCCCGACGCCCCTTCCGTAGCGGTCGCCATGCTCCATGCGTCGACGTCGGCATCGGTCGGCCCCATGGCCGCCGTGGCGGGTGCAGTGGCTGACGAGTTGATCGCGGTCATGGTCGGGCCGATGGGCTGCCAGGAAGCGTTCATAGAGAACGGCGGAGACTGCTCGCTCGTCGTCCGCTCTCCCCTTACGGTCGCCATCGTCGGGACATCCGATGCCTTCTCGGGTAGAGTGGGGATCCGCTTGCCCGCGGGTACATGGGGCGTGGCCACCTCCGCGGGACGGCTGGGCCCTTCGCTCAGCCTGGGCAGGGCCGATGCCTGCACCGCTGTGGCTCGGACCGCCGCCCTGGCCGACGCCTGGGCAACCGCCCTGGGAAACCGTATCGGAGGTCCCCTCGATATCGAGCGGGCGCTGGTCGCCGTAGACGCACCGCGCGGACCGCTTGCTGTTTTCGCGTGTTCAGGCGACAGGGCCGGGTTCAGGGGTTGCCTGGATCTGGTGCCGATCGAGATCGGAAGGGAGGCGTTTCATGAGTGTCGTCCTTGATACTCTGGCTTGTAGTCGCGAGCGCATTTCCATTGAAGTCGTTCCCCCAGCTCGCGGGGCCGATCCGGATAGGGTTTTATCCTGCGTGGATGCCGTAATGCCCTGGGATCCGGCCTTCGTAAGCGTGACGAACCATCCTGCCGGCCGGGTCTGGGTGGACGACGATGGAACGCCGCGAAGTGTACCCATCCGTTCCAAACCGGGTACTTTGGGATTGTGCGTGGCCATTCGGAGCGCCGCGGATGTCGCGGTGGTACCGCATGCAGTCTGCATCGGCAACGATAGTTACCGCGCGGAGGATGAACTGATTGATTTCCGCTACGCTGAATTTCACGATGTATTTGTGGTACGTGGCGATGTACGCTTCGCGCCTTTCAGCGAGGCTCCGCGGGGCGGGTTTTCCGAGGCACTGGAATTGGTTAGACTGGCGAGCGCCATGAACCGGGGCGAATATTCGGGCGGAGCCACCGCTGGCCGCCCGGCCGGCCTCTCGATAGGCGTGGCCGCCTATCCGGAAAAACATCCGGCGGCAGCGAATCCGGACAGCGATATGGCGGCCTTTCGCGCCAAGGTCGAAGCGGGTGCCGAGTGGTCGTTGACGCAGATGCTGTTCGACGCCCGTGTCTATTCTCGATTTGTTGAGCGGGCCAGGGGGGTAGGGCTCCGCATACCCATCATCCCGGGCATCAAGCCGTTGTGCTCGCTAAAGTCGCTATCATCCGTTCCCGGGACTTTTTTCGTGAACGTGCCGCAAGAGTTGGCAAGCGAACTGGAAGACGCGCCCACGCCCGCTGAGGGACGTCTTGTTGGCTTGCGCCATGCCGCACGGCTGTGCCGTGACTTGTACGATGCGGGGGCTCCATGTATACACTTCTTTACCATGGGCCGGGCGCGGGATACGGTGGACACGCTGGCCGCGGTCTTCGGTTTGGTGACCGGGAAAGGAACGCCGCTATGAACCGCGAATCATTGGCCCATACGTTGACCACCCGCGTCCTGGTGGCCGACGGTGCCATGGGAACCTACCTTGAACGTCTGATGGGCGATCTGGATGATCGACGGCGCGATCGTCTTCCGCTGGATGAGCCTGAAGTCGTGCGAACGGTGCATCGGGACTACCTGGCCGCGGGAGCCGATATCATCAAGACGGCTACCTTCGGCGCCAGCGTTCTGGGTTCAGGCCTGGAACCGGGAGAACCGGAATCGGTAGAGTCGATCATCCGCGTCAATGAAGCGGCGGCGACCATAGCGAGAGCTGAAGTCGATGCGGCCATGGCCGTGGACGGCCGAACTCGATGGGTGGCCGGATCGGTCGGGCCGGGGCGATCCGCCCCCACCCTTGGAGGACCCGCATATCAGGAGCTCAAGGCCTCGTACCTGCCTCAGATGGAGGGACTCATCCGCGGAGGGGTCGACGTCGTTCTCATCGAGACGATACAGGATACCCTGCAGGCAAAGGCGGCCATCGCCGCCCTGCGGAACGCCGGCCGGGCTCTCGGCCGCACGCCTCCGTTCATCGCCAGTGCGACCATGACGGAATCCGGCCGCATGCTCAGCGGTG
>SPCK01000466.1 GCA_004525355.1 Spirochaetales bacterium | reverse complement strand
TCTGTCAGCCTTGCCTTTGTAGGCCGCAACGAAGCCGCCGGGGGCGCAGGCGGCGAACACCTTCCTGAAGAGCTTGCGCTCGAAGGGTCGGAACGCGCGGAATGTGACGATATCGTGGCTGCCCTTGTAGCGCTCCACCTGCTCCTCGACGATTTCCACGTTGTCCAGGGGCAGGGTTGTCTGCATTTCCTTCAGGAAGTTGATGCGCCGCGTCATCCTGTCCACGAGTCGTACGCCCCACGTCGGGCGGGCAAGGGCCAGCGGTATGCCCGGGAGTCCGGCGCCTGTACCCAGGTCCACGAGGCTGAGTTCACCGGTCTGGCCAGACAAGGCGGGCGGCCTGTCCGCCAATGCCCGTACGGACAATCCGTCGAGCACTGCAAGCGGCGCGAGGCTGTCCAGGATGTGCTTGATGACAAGCTCTTCGCCGGAGGCGCCGACCAGGCCGTACGCGGGGTTCCATGTCTCGATGGCTGCGATGTATCGCTCGAGTCGCCGGGCAAGCTCGCCGGAGCCGGCAAGTCCGAGTGCATCAAGGCCGCGGTCTAAAAGGGACTGGTTCACGGTCGGAAGTCTAGCAGGCAGCTGACAAGCCGCGCAAGCGGTTTACCCGCTGCCTGCGATAGTGCGGCAATAGCGAAAAAGGGCACGGAGCCTGGTCAGTCACCTGCTTTGAGTTCGCCAAGGCGGCGCGACAGGTTGTTGGGCAGCACACCCAGAAGCTCGGCGGTACGCGCGGTGGATCCGCCGGTCAGGAACATCTGCCGCTCGATATAAGCCAGTTCCATGAGTCGTTTCGCGTCCTTGAGCGGCAGGGGCGTATCGAAGTCGAAGGGCGACCCTGCGCGGTGCGGGTTCCAGCCAGAGCGGTCAAGGTCGGCCAGCAGGGCAGCGGTGATATGACGATCGGTCGAAAGCGCGGCAGCTCGCTCGATGATGCTCTTGAGTTCGCGTACGTTACCCGGATAACGCCGGGTACGCAGGTAGGCTAACGCATCCTCGTCCATGTCAACGTCCTGACTTCCGCCCCGTTCCAGTAATCTGCGCAGGAAGAAACGCGCCAGTCCGGGAATGTCGTCGGTTCGATTCGACAGCGGAGGCACGGCGAAGGGCATCTGTCCGATTCGGTACAGGAGGTCTTCCCTGAACGCGCCTCGGGCTACCTCCGCGTGCAGATCCCGGTTTGTTGCCGTGATGATCCGAACGTCGGCCGTGGAGAACGAGTCCGCCCCTACCGCTCGATACTCTTTCGTCTCGATGGTTCGCAAGAGTTTGGCCTGAAGGGGCAGGGGGAGCTCACCTATCTCGTCGAGGAAGAGCGTCCCGCCGGAAGCTTGGGCGAAACAGCCGATCCTGTCCCGGTCGGCTCCGGTAAAAGCCCCCTTCCGGTGGCCGAAGAGTTCGCTTTCAGCCAGTTCCACGGGTATGGCGGCGCAGTTGATAGCTACGAAAGGACCATCGCAGCGGCGCGAGCGGAAATGCGCCCAGCGCGCCAGGGGATCCTTTCCCGTACCGCTCGGCCCGTGCAGGAGAATGGATAATTCGGTGGCCGCAGCTTTTTCAATCGAGTCGAGGAGCAGGGCGAAGACGCCGTCGCCGGCATACAGTCGTTCCTCGAGCCATGCGGTGCGGCCGGCCCTGTCCGACCTGGCCCGGTTGGCCCGTTCCTGGGCAAGCGCGATGGTCACCTCGAGTCGCTCGGGGTCCGCCGGTTTTTCCAGTACGTCGATCGCGCCCGCCTTTATGGCTCGAACAGCGTTGCTCGCGTCGGCGGCTCCGGAAATCATGGCGACCGGAATTCCCGCGGTCGTGTAGGACTCCAACGCATCGAATCCGTCGCCATCGGCAAGGTAGATGTCCAGCAATACCAGGTCATAAGATCCGCGTACCGTGGCTGTCTGTGGCGGCTTGGCCATGCCCGTGGCTTCATGACCCCTGAACCGGAGCCATTCGGTCATGGATTGGACATACGGATGGTCATCGTCGATAACCAGGATTCGTGCCATCAGGAAACTCCTCCCGCGGGAAAACGCATTGTGAAGGCCAGTCCGCCCGCATCGGTCATGGTAACCAGCAACTCACCGCCGTGCAGGGCAGCGATTCTGCCCACCAGCCAGACTCCCAGTCCCGCTCCGTCGTGCTTGGTAGTAAAGCGGGGTGTTCCGATCCTGCCGAGCACCGATGGATCGAGCCCGGTCATCGAATCGCTATAGGTCAGTTCATAGCCATCCTCGCGAG
>SPCK01000046.1 GCA_004525355.1 Spirochaetales bacterium | reverse complement strand
TCGTCGATCGTGGATACGGCATAGACCGAGAACGTCTTCTCGCGGATGGCCCGCATGACTTCGCGGCCCAGGGTCAGGTTTGCCACGTTCTGTCGTGGTACCAGGACGCCCTGCGTTCCGGAAAGACCCGCGCGCTTGCATATCTGATAAAACCCTTCGACCTTTTCGGTTACACCGCCGACGGGTTGAATCTGCCCCATCTGGTTCACCGATCCGGTCACGGCGATATCCTGCCTGAGCGGGATGCGGGCGATGGCCGAAAGGAGGGCGTAGACGGCGGTGGAAGAGGCGGAGTCGCCCTCGATGGCGGTATAGGACTGCTCGAAGCAGATCGAAGCGGATACGGCCAGGGGGAAATCCCTGGCGTAGCGGCTGCGCAGGAAGCCTTCAACTATCAGGACGGCTTTGTCGTAGATCTCGCCGGACAAGCCGGATTCACCCTCGATATTGATGACGCCGCTCTCGCCCGGCGATACCTGCGCCGAGATGACGGCGGGCAGGCCGAAGGCGTAGTAGCCGCGGTCGTGCACGGCCAGCCCGTTGACCCGCCCGACGCAGGAGCCTGAAGCCTTGAGGATGATCTCGCCGGAGACGATCATCTCGGCGAGCTTTTCCTCGGGTAGGTCGGCCATCCAGTTGCGTACCCGCTCCGCGGCGTCTACTGCGTCGGCGTCCATGACATCCCTGCCGGATCTGCCGGCGCGATAGTCCGCCTCCCGCAGCAGGTCAGCCACCTTGGAAAAGCGCGTGGACAGGCGGTCCCGATAATCGGACAAGCGTATGCCGTACTCGATTACCGCGGCCACGCCTTCCGCCGTCGGTTCGCGCAAGTTTTCCTCGCGGGTGATCTTGCGGACGAATGAAACGTATTCGCGGACGGATTCATCGTTGCGGGGCATGGTGGAGTCGAACTCGGCGTTTACCTTGAACAATTTCTGGAAGTCAGGATCCGCCTGGTACAGGGCGTCGTAAACCATCTCTCCGCCTGTCAGGATGACCTTGATGTCCAGGTCGATGGGTTCGGGCTTGATGGCGGGAGGCGGGCCAAAGGGACCCGGCTGTGGTTGGATTTCCAGCTTGCCGCTCCTGAGCACGCGCTTGAGGGCGATCCACGCGCCCTCTTCCTGGACCAAGTCCTCCGCCTGCATGACCAGGAACCCGCCGGCGGCCTTGAGTATGGAGCCGGCCCGTATCTTCAGATAGGCGGTCCGGTCGACCCCAGGGCCCTCCGTGGCGTGCTCGATGATGCCGAACAGATTGGCGTAGGTCGGGTTGGACTCGTAAATGACGGGAGGGGAGGTCGCCTCTCCATTGTCGGTCAGCACGTTGACGCCGTAGCGGGACAGGGGTGGGCGTCGATTGCGGCCGATCGGTTCGTCGGCCTGGAAATGGTACAGATGCGTCAGCGTGTCCTTTTCCAGTTCATGTACCCAGGCCCGGACTTTGTCTGTCGAGTGATGTTCCAATATCACTTCTGCTTCGGCATGCACGAGCGGCTGTAACGCGTCACGGCGCAGGGTTTCCAGGCGCTCTTCGAGGGCGCCTCTGCCTCGTTTGAGGTCGACGAACATGAGTCGCATCCGGTCCATGTAGCTGAAATACTTTTCTCGCAGGATGCCGAATTCTTCCTCGCTCATCTGGCCGGTGCCGGCCTTGGCCTGGAGGTCGTTGAAGGGCACGGCTTGTCCGTCGACTACCGGCAGTACGTCGGTGGCCGTCTGGCCGTCTTCGCCCTGGATCTGGACGATACGGAATCCGTCCTTGGCCAATTCGGCCTCGAAGGTGGCGAGCCGCTCGTTCTCCTCGTGTTCCCAGGCGCCTGTCAGGGTTTCTTTTCGCTTCTTGTAGTCGCCGCTCTCGGCCTGCATGGCGACGAGCTTCTTGACGTGTTCCACGAAGGCATGTATGTCCTTCTTGAAGATCACGGCACGACCCGCCGGAAAGGTAAGGGCCCGCGGGGCGAGCGGCGCGCGGAAATCGTATACGTATGCCGCGTCCTTGAGTTCAAGCGCGGCGGGCACGTAATCGGTAAGCGTGCGCATGATCGCGGTTCGCCTGCCGGTGCCGGGGACGCCCGTCACGAACACGTTGTAGCCCTTCGCCCGGATGGCGGTGCCCATGGTCAGGGCTTCGAGAGCGCGGGGCTGGCCGATGATGGCCATGCCCCAATCACCGCCGTCCAGGCGCGTCACGTCGGCCGCCGAGACAGAGTAGTCCAAGTTGGTATAGTCGAGCTTGAATCGTTCGGCGCCCATGATGCCTCCGGTGGCCGCCCGGTACGGACCGGTCGGTCCACTCAGGCGGCGCGATTTTTGGTCGTGCCGCCGACCGGATGCCGGTCCGGTCGGCGGGTATTCAGTCCGCGTGTTCCATCAGAAGCGATACGGGGACGATTGCGTAGCCCTCCGCGAGTATCGCGTTTATAAGCAGCGGCAATTCATTGAACAGGTAGTCATCGCGCCCACCATCGGGTATGCCAAGCTGGATGGGTATGATGGTCCCGGGCTTGACGGAGGCTATGGCCCGCTCCACCAGGTCATGGGCGCCGGCGTATAGCCCCTGGGTAACGCTGCCTTGGTAGCGACCGACCCAGTCCAGGGGATCAATGTCCCTTCCGACATAGGTATAGCTCATTTGCGCGGCGGCTTCCAGCAGGACCGTGCTCGATGCGTAGTATGGGGCGTGCCAGAGGAGGGACAATTCCGACCCGGTAGCCTGGAAATACTCGTCCTCTGTGCGTGCCAAACCGCGCTTGACGAACTCGGCGTCCACCCGGTAACGGGCGTCAGTCGCGTCGAATACGCTGAAGAACAGGTTGCCTGTCTCGTGCCCGCTCTGCGCGATCAGGCGCGCGGCGCCCGGATTGCGCCGCACAAACTCGCCGTTGACGAAGAATGTCGCTTTCAGGCCGTAGACGCGCAGGGTGTCGAGTACGGTGACCAGGCCCTCCGCACCGTCGTAGGCGTTGATCACCAGCGCCACCTCTCGACGACGAATGCGAGAGCCATGATCGAATACCATAGGATCGCGCGGATCGTCCTTTTCTGGGAACGGCACGTAAGAACGGGCTGGCCTCGGCAGCAGGCTCGCGGTCCCCAAGCCCTTCGCCGCTCGGACCATGACGGTATTCCTATACATCCCGGATGCCAGGGCGTCGAGGTATACCCTGTAATTCGGGGAACTTGTCGATGCGTCCTTGACGGCGTAGGTGGCCGTCGGCTTCCAGGAAGCGGCTATCGGGGAGCCCAGATACGTCGCGCCTGCCGAGCGTATCGCTACGGCGCCGACCGTATCCGAAGCCCAGCCGAAAGCCTCGGCCTGGGATAGGGCGATAAGCGTGCGCGAATCGTCGGACAGCGATACGAGTTCCGTCTTGGCGCTGCCGGCGATGACCAGCCGGTCGCTGGAAACCCATAATGCGGAAAGGGCGCCTGGGGATGCCAGGCTCTTCTCGGTAGCCCAGTTGGCGTAGCGCCGTATCGTGACACCTGCGTTCGTAGTGATGGCGATACGCGTCTCGTCGGGCGACAGGGCCAGGGAAATGGCTCCCGCGACATCGAGTTCCAGGAACGTCGCGGACAGGCTCTCGGTGCCTGCAACTGGAATTTTGATGCGGTAGGCGCCAGAAACGCGGTTGCCGTTCCTTAGGGATCCGGTAAACACGGTGACTTCGTTGTTGGCGGGCCATATGACCTGTCCGACTACGGTATTTCCCTGCAGGAACAGGTAGGGCATGGCACTGACCGCGTCAGCCTTGCCAAAATCGTCGGGATCGAGCCGGTACAGGAAGATGTTGCGACCGTCCTTGCACAGGAGGACCTTGCCGCCATCGGGGGATATCCAGAACGAGTCAAAATTCGGGTCGTAGGCGAAGGGCGCCTTGCCCACCAAAGCTCCCGGGGGGACGATGCCTGAATAGATCGCCTGGGTAAAGAATTCTTCTGGCATGATGCGATACAGGGATCGGTCGCGCAGGACATACAGGCTGCCGTTGGCGCTCCAGCGTACCTGGGAGATACGACCCTTGCCGATCTTGCGCCAACTTTCGTCGGGCACTCTGCCAGTTCGAGCTTGTTCGATGGAATAATAGAAGAGTTCGTTGCCGCGGCTATAGGCGAAGTAGCGCGAATCGATGGACCACCTCGCGGGAAAGCGATCGATGGAATATTCAACGCCGGAAGCCACAACGGTTTCCTTGGATTTGGAGAGATCGAAGAGAACCAGATCGCTCCGCGATGGACTGGTTGGGGACAGGAAGAGAATGAGCGTGCCGTCGGGCGACGGGCGCGAGTCGACCAACCTGCCTTGCTGTATGGCAGAGCCGCGTACGAACGACGGGAAGCCCGCTACCGGCTTGATCCCGCCAAATCCGCGCTCGGTCATGAAAACGCCGAATCTGTTGCGGATCTGCAGACGCCTACCGTCGTCGAGAACCGTCGCCGACTCGGGATAGAACGTGAGCTGTGACAGTTCGCCGGTACCGGCATCCGCCGAGAAGAGCGTATCGTAGCCGCTGTCTCCGGGTATGTTTACGCGGGCCGCAAAGAGGATGCGGTCATCCTGTGAAATATCGGGACTCAGGAATTCAAGATCGGCAGCGACAGTCCGGGTGAACACTGCGGCCAATGTGATCGTGACGATCGACAGGAACGGGGCTTTGGTCATGGCATACCCTTTCGATCAATTTTCGGCTGATTTCATCGTACAGGTAAGACCGAAGCGTGGAATCATGGTCCGATGTCAAGCCTCGACGATCAACGCACAGAATATTCAGAAACAATAATGGGTTTTCCCGGATATGGCAACGGAGCCAATTTTAATAAGTCGAGTACTTTTTAAAGTGGTTCCTCTCATTTTGGGAAGAATCTATACGGGGGTATGACTCATATATAGCGAGGATTCAGGTGTAGCCGAGGTTCAAGGTGGCGGTAAGCCGGGACGCCGCCTCGGGCCTCGATCATCGGAGAGGAAAGTATTGTTCGCAACGCCCTCCACCCTTGACCTTCTGGCGGGTTATGCGGCAGATGCCTTCCTTGGTCGCATCGACCTTGATAAGCTTCTTGTCGGGATAGTATGAGCGCTGGCCGTCCCATTGTATGCATGCATAGCAATGTTTTGTGCCCACTTCCATCATTTCCTGTGCCATTTGGTGCTCCTTTTAGCGGTAAGCGTATCTTTCATTACGAAATCTCTGAGCGACAAACCACTACCTCAATGAAGTATATCACGGAATATATCGGTAATAAAGTCAAATAGGAATATTTTGAAGCTTTCGTTGTTCAAGTATTTGCACCCCATGTGATTATCGGCATACCCGCTTGCCCGCTCGCATGGATTCGGGCTACCTTGACCGATATGAGCGACGACGCGTCGAGCCACGGCAGGATCATCCGCGAAAGCGGCAAGCTTTCCATTCTTACCATGATTTCCCGGGTACTCGGCCTGTTCAGGGAGATGACCCGCGCGGCTCTCATGGGTACGGGCGTACTGGCAGAAGCCTTTACCGTCGCTTTCGTAACCCCGAACTTCTTCAGGCGCCTTTTTGCCGAGGGTTCCATGGCGGTAGCTCTCATTCCAACCATGAAAGTGTATTTTACCGCGGGCAAAGATGCGGAAACGGAGGAATTCCTTTCCGCCACGTTCAGTATTCTCGTCTATACCGTGGGAATCGTTGTCGCGGCGGGCGTGGCCGCCTCAGGCGTCATAGCCGCGGGTTTCGCCTCAGTCGCCGAAGCGGGGACGGTGGTGGACGCGGCTGAAACCGCCGCGTTGATGCGTATCATGTTTCCGTTCCTGGCACTCGTGTCCGTGGCGGCATTCCTGCAGGGTATACTGAACGCCAGGAGCGTCTTCGGGCCCCCAGGATATGCGCCAATCCTGTTCAATATGGCCTTTATCGGGGTTCCCCTGCTGATAAGCCGCTGGGCTCCCAATCCGGCTCGTGCCATGGCCGTCGGTGTGGTCGTCGGAGGGCTACTCCAGGCGCTTTGCCAGTTGCCCGCTGTGCTGCGACTCGGTGCGCGGTTCCGTCTCGTCTCGCCCCGGCGCGCCCTGGCGAATCCGGGTATGCGCAGAGTGATCACCCTGCTGGCCCCGACCATCATAGGTACTGCCGCCTACGAGCTCAACGGTCTCATATCGGTGGCGCTTGCAAATGCGTCCGGCGCGGCGACCAGCCTGAATTTTTCGCTCCGCCTGCAGGAACTCATCCTGGGCGTGTTCATAGCTTCCATAAGTACGGTGCTTCTGCCCGAGCTTTCCGGCCTGGCCGCCCGGTCCGAATGGGACAGTTTTGTGGATCGGCTGGTCAGGGGATTGGAAACTGCCCTGCTCATCACCGTGCCTATGGCGGTTTTCTCGGTTCTCGAGCGCGTGGATATCGTTACCTTGGTCTACAGGACCGGAGCTTTTGGCGAGGAATCGGTCCGTAAGACCGCCGAGGCGTTCCTGTATCACTCCCTGGGGTTGGTGTTCATCGGAGCGAACCGGATACTGGCTCCCGGTTTTTACGCGCGGGGGAATACCAAGCGCCCAACGGTCGCCGGCCTGGCCGCCGTCGTCGCCAACATCATGTTCGCCTTGCTTCTAGCCAGGCCCATGAAGGGTGGGGGGATAGCGCTTGCCCTGTCCTTGGCAAGCATGGTCAATACGATTATCCTGGTCATCATGCTGTTCGGCCTTCGGTTGGAGGGGCTGGGAAAGGCCTTGAAATCCGCCGCGTTGTACATGATTAAACTGGTCGCCTATTCCGCCATCGCCGCGGTACCGGTCTTGTTCCTGCGGAAGCTGCTGGCGGATGTGTTTGGCGGATCGGCCTCGCGATTCATCTCGGCAGGCCTTCCGTTTCTGATTTCCGCCGTCATTTTCGGCGTTGTCGGGGTGGGATTGCTTGTGCTGACAAGGGACAAGGTCGCAGGAGGTCTCGTTTCGTCGTTTCGCCGGCATTGAGCGATATGCCCGAGCGGGAATCGGCACCTCGGGAAACCTCCTGGCCGGACGATGAACATGCGCACGGTTCAGGACGGGCGTATGCTGTCGCTCGTTGTACTTGGCATCGGTACCCTTGACAAGAATAGCCTGAGTTGCTAATGTACCGGCGCTTCGCAAGCCCTTGTAGCTCAGTTGGCAGAGCACATCCATGGTAAGGATGAGGTCAACGGTTCGATCCCGTTCGAGGGCTCTAGGTTCAGCGTCGTCGGGACGGCGGAAACGTACGGGGGCTGGCGATGGCGATATGAGCCGTTCGCGAAAAGCTCTCTTTTTTTCGGTGTCGTCCGGCCGTGTCGCCGATAACGTTTATCTTTGTGTGAGGAACATGGTATGGCCAGCAAAAAGCAGAATGTAGAGATTATCGCCCTTGCGTGTACCGAGTGCAAGCGTCGCAATTATACTACCCAGAAGAACCGCAAGACCATGCAGGAAAAGCTCGAGCTCATGAAATACTGCAAGTGGGAGCGCAAGCATACCCTGCACAAGGAAACCAAGGTAAAATAATCGCCGCCGCGGATGGTCTTTTCAGGCGGTTCGCGTCGGGTTTCAAGCGTAATCCTTTGAAAGTCAGGGGATTACGACGTGGAGCGAGCGGGTTCTTTCGAGCCCTCTTGCTTCGCGCATAGGCCAGTAGCTCTAATGGTAGAGCGCCGGTCTCCAAAACCGGATGTTGAGGGTTCGAATCCTTCCTGGCCTGTAGTTTTTCAGGACTGCGGTCGTTCCGCGGTCGCGCCGCGCCCCATGGGTGCGGTTCGTCCGTTTGGCAGGGGCGTGACGGGATTTACGACGCGACGGAAGGCGTTCAAAGGAGACAATTGTGAAGAAGATCGTTCAGTTCTTCAAGGATAGCTACGGCGAGCTTCGGAAGGTCATCTGGCCGACCCGCGAGGGAGTCGTCGCTTCGACAAAGGTCGTACTCGTTTCTACGCTTATTATAGCCGTATTCCTCGGTCTGGTGGATTTCCTGCTGGTCCGGGGCATAGACCTGTTCTTCTAAAGCCGGTAAGCGCATGGCCAAATCCTGGTACGTCCTGCACGTATATTCGGGTTATGAGAACAAGATCGAGCGGACGATTCGTATGCTTCTCGCCAACGGGGAACTCAGCCCTGAGGTCGTGATCGATATAAAAGTACCCAGCGAGGATGTCGTCGACGTGAAGGACGGCAAGCGGCGCACGAGTTCCCGCAAGATGCTTCCCGGCTATATCCTCGTGGAGATGGATTTGCCCGAAGCCGACTGGAAAGCGCCCTGCTCGTTGATCAAGAAGATAACCGGTGTAACGGGTTTCGTGGGAGCCACGATGCACAACAGGCCCGCGCCCATCTCCTCGGACGAGGCTAGGCATATCCTTCAGCGGGCGGGAGAGATTCGCGGAGACAGGCCGGCCAAGTCCAGGCAGAATTTCATCGAGGGCGAGCAGGTCAAGATTATCGAGGGACCGTTCGACTCGTTTACCGGGACCATTGAAGAGGTCAATCAGGAGAAGAGCAAGCTTCGGGTAATGGTGGGAATTTTCGGCCGCGCTACGCCCGTCGAGGTCGATATGCTCCAGGTTGAGAAAATGTAAGGCGGCGCCCTTCGCGGGCGCTTTCCATATTGGGTACAGAAGGGTTCGCGTCGCGAGGCGCGTCGTTCCGACAGGCACGAGGCCGCAAAAGGCCGATCCTCTCCGTATGATGGGAGCTGCCGATCCTACCCGATCGGTGGCGCTATCCCCGGCTCCCGAATCCCCTTGCGGGGGTCGGTCCGGGGCCCCGGTTGCCTCGCGGCGACGGGGACACCACGAAAGGAGTCACTATGGCTAAGAAAATGGTCACGGCAGTCATCAAACTGCAGTGCCCCGCGGGCAAGGCTACACCCGCGCCGCCCGTAGGGCCGGCCTTGGGGCCGCACGGCGTCAGCGCCCCGCAGTTCTGTCAGCAGTTCAATGACAGGACCAAGGCGATGGAAGCTGGGCTTATCATCCCGGCCGTCATCACCGTCTACAAGGACAAGAGCTTCAGCTTCATACTGAAGTCGCCGCCCGCATCCGTCCTCATCAAGAAGATGGCAGGACTCGAAAAAGGTTCCCCGATCCCGCACAAGCAGAAAGTCGCCAAGCTGCCTCGCGCCAAGGTGACAGAGATTGCGAAGATCAAGATGAAGGACCTGTCAGCCAACGACATCGAAGCCGCCGAGCGAATCATCGCCGGTACCGCCCGCAGTATGGGCGTCGAAGTGGAGTGGTAAGACATGAAGCACGGTAAGAAATATGTGGAAGCGGTCAAGAAGATCGATGCCGAGAAGGCATACGCGATCGATGAAGCCTGCGCCCTGCTCAAGGAATTGGGAACTGCCAAGTTCGACGAAACCGTCGAGGCTCATATACGCCTGAACCTCAAGAAGAGCCAGTCGGTTCGCGACACCGTCGTCCTGCCCCACCAGTTCAGGGGCGAGAAGAAGGTGCTCGTGTTCTGCAAGCCAGAGAAGGAAAAGGAAGCGCTGGACGCCGGTGCGGCTTTTGCCGGTTCGGACGAACTCATCGAGAAGATCAAAGGCGGTTGGCTTGACTTCGATGTCGCTGTCGCCACCCCGGACATGATGAAGGATGTCGGTAAGCTCGGTATGGTGCTGGGCCGCCGCGGCCTCATGCCCAATCCCAAGACTGGTACCGTAACGTTCGATGTGACGGCCGCCATCAACGAGCTCAAGAAGGGCCGTACCGAGTTCCGCACCGACAAGACGGGGATTATTCACATCGCTGTAGGCAAGGTATCCATGGATGCCGGCAAGATAGCCGAGAACGTGAACCTGCTCCTGGAAGAAGTGGGACGCAAACGGCCCGCCGACGTCAAGGGCGATTTCATGCAATCGGTGTATCTGGCCGCCACCATGAGCCCGAGCGTAAAGCTCGCCACGGCAAAGGTAGAGAGGTAAGTTATGGCCCTTCGTGCAAAGAGATTCCAACCGAGCAAGGTGGAAGCCATCGAGGCAATCAGCGCAAAAATTCGTGATAGCCAAGACTTCATCTTTACCGATTACCGCGGCCTGACCGTGGAGCAGATCACCAACCTGCGTTCGCAACTTCGCGAGAAGAACGCCGAGTACCACGTCCTGAAGAACAACTTCGCCAGGCTCGCTTTTGAAAAGGCGGAGTTTCCGGACGTCGGCGGAGCGCTAACCGGCCCCACGGCCGTGGCTTTTGCCAAGCAGGACTCGAACGAAATCGCCAAGATCATCCTGGATTTCGCCAAGGAAAGTTCCGTCAGGCTCAAGGGCGCCTTGGTTGAGAAGGAGTACCTGGACGAGCAGGCTATCGCTGCGCTTTCCAGGCTTCCTGGTAGGAATCAGCTTCTTGCAATGTTCATGGGAGCCCTCAAGAGCCCCGTTCAGAAGATCGTATATACCCTCGTGGCCTTGAGGGAAAAACT
>SPCK01000097.1 GCA_004525355.1 Spirochaetales bacterium | reverse complement strand
CCGCACGGCGTACGGAAGATCCTCGTCGAGCAGGCGGTGGATATTGGCCGCGAACTGTACCTGTCCATCACCGTCGATCCTGTGGCGGCAACGGCTCTCGTTCTGGCATGCGCCGACGGCGGCGTGGAGATCGAGGAACTGGCACGCACCGCCCCCGAGAAGATCGTACGCGAGAAGGTGGACATCGATACCGGTATTCTTCCGTTCCAGGCGAGGAACATTGCCTACGCGCTCGGCCTCGGCGCCGACGGCGTCAAGCAATTCGTCCGTGTCCTCGAGGCGTTGTGGCGCGTGTTCAAGGCCAAGGACGCCGAGTTGGTGGAGATCAACCCGCTGTTCGTCACGAAGGGCGGCGACCTGGTAGCCGGCGATGGCAAGCTTGTCATCGACGACAACGCCGCGTACCGGCAGGGCGGCGCCAAACCGAGCCGCGAGTACTTCGATTCGGACGTCGCGTACCAGGCCGCAGTAGAGGGCATTCCCTACCTGCAGTTCGACGGCGACATTTCCCTGATGTGCGCGGGTGCCGGGTTGACCACCGTGGTCTACGACCTGGTCAACTACGAAGGTGGCACGGTAGCCAACTACCTTGAGTTCGGAGGACCGAATTACAGGAAGGCCGTACGTGCGATGGAGCTGTGCCTGATCAACGATCCCAAGGTCATCCTGATCGTCACGTTCGGTACGATAGCGCGGGCCGATGTGATGGCCGACGGCATCGCCGAGGCGATAGCCAAGCTCAAACCGAGCTGTCCCATCGTTGCCTGCATACGCGGGACGGGCGAGGAGCAAGCCATGAAGACGCTCAGGACTGCCGGCCTCGACCCCTTGTTCGACACCGAGGAGGCCGTCCGCAAGGCCGTTGCGCTGGCCAAGGGAGGCCGATCGTGAGCGTTTTCATCGACAGGAACGACCGGGTCCTGGTCCAGGGCATCACCGGGAGCGAGGGAGCATTCTGGACCAAGCATATGATCGACTTGGGCACCGCCGTGGTCGCCGGGGTGACTCCCGCCAAGGAAGGGCAGTCCGTCGAAGGCGTGCCCGTGTTCCATACGATACGGCGCGCGGTTGCCATACACAGGGCGAACGCCGCGATGCTCTTCGTGCCCCCGCGCTTTACCAAGGACGCCGTTTTCGAGGCACTCGATTCCGGATTTACAAAGATCGTGACGATAGCCGACGGCATTCCACTGCAGGACGCCATCCAGATACGCAAGGCAGCGCTGTCCTGCGGCGCCCGCGTCGTGGGCGGCAATACTTCGGGTGTCATCAGCCCCGGCTTCGCGATGATGGGCATGTTCCCGTACTGGATTGAGCGCGTCTACAAACCTGGCCGAATCGGTGTAATGACGCGCTCGGGTTCGCTGACCAATGAAGTTACAGCCATGGTGGTTCGGGCCGGTTTTGGAGTTTCCAGCCTTATTGGCGTCGGCGGCGACCCGGTACCCGGTACGCGCTTCGCCGAGATGCTTCCCGACTTCCAGGCCGACCCGGATACTGACGCCCTGGTCATCATCGGGGAATTGGGCGGCACGATGGAAGAAGAAGTGGCCGACGCGATGCTTTCCGGCGTCTTCACCAAACCGGTGGTCGCGTTTCTGGGCGGCCGTACCGCGCCTGCGGGCAAGCGGATGGGCCACGCGGGGGCCATCGTCACCGGAGGCAAGGGCTCGGTCAAGGACAAGATCGAAGCTTTCGGGAAAGCCGGAGCCCTGGTGGCGGACAGGCCGCGGCTTGTCGGCGAATTGCTTGCAGGGATATTGAACGAATCCGGAAAGAGAAAAGGACCCTCACAACCATGAACGCACTGAAATCGACCAATATGGCAGTCAAGAATGGCATCATACTCGCGATCGCGCTCGGCATTGGCATCGCGATCACACTGGCGCCCGCACCGACGTCCCTCGTATCCACGATCACGAACGCCGTCAATCCGGGCACCAGCGTGCCTTCATACGCCAGGGATATGCAGTCCGGAGGACCGGCGATGGCGGCACTCGGCGTCATGGCATTCGCCCTCATCCTGTGGATCACGGAGGCGCTGCCCTTCCATATCACGGGGCTTCTGTCCCTGGTCTTCCTGACCCTGCTCAAGGTCGGGAAATACAAGGAGATCATATCCACCGGCTTCGGCAACGACATCGTCGTGTTTTTCATCGGCGTGCTTGTCATCACGGCATTCATCACCAAGTCCGGACTCGGCAAGCGCATCTCCGCGGTGATACTTTCCATCACGGGCAATTCGACACGCGCCGTACTGTTCGGCTTCCTGGCCGCCGGAGCGATTCTGTCGATGTGGATTACCGACATGGCCGTCGCGGCGATGTTGATGCCCCTGGCCAGGGCGATTCTACAGGAAGAAGGCTGCAAGCCCAAGGAATCGAACTTCGGAAAAGCATTGATGATCTCGGTGGCCTGGGGCGCGTTGATCGGAGGCATCGGTACACCCGCGGGCACCGGAGCCAACCCGATAGCCCTGCAGTTCCTCGCGAACATGGCTGGAATCCACCTGTCGTTCCTCGATTGGATGCTTTACGGCGTCCCGGCAGCCATCATCATCCTCCCGGTAGCGTGGGGAACCTTGCTCCTCTTCTTCCCGCCCGAGATGAAGAACCTCAAGGTCAGCAAGGAACAGCTCAAGGCGGAGCTGAAGGCCATGCCTCCGATGAACCGGGAAGAGAAGATTACGCTTTTCGTATTCGCGTTCACTATCCTGATCTGGATCGCCACGCCATTCCTTGAAGGGCCGCTTGGGATGATGATAGAAATATCCATGCCGGCTCTCCTGGCCGCCTGTCTCTTCTTCATGCCCGGCATGAGCAAGGCCAAGTGGAAGGAGATCGAGAGTGAGATCGACTGGGCCGGCATCCTGCTCATCGTATCCGGCATCTCGCTTGGCACGTACCTCTACAAGACCGGCGTCGCCGAATGGCTTGCCATCACGCTGCTGGGTCGGATCGGCGATGTACCGCTCTTCCTTCAACTGTTCCTTGTTACGCTCGGTGTATGCCTACTCAAAGTAGTGTTCTCGTCCAACAGTGTTACCGCCACGATCCTCATACCGCTCATCATTGGACTCGGAAAGGCCACGGGCATCGACGTCACCGGGATAACATTAGCCGCGGGCCTGACGACGAGCCTGGCGTTCATACTCGTGACCACTACGCCGACGAACGTCATCCCGTTCAACGCAGGCTACTTCAGTATCAAGGACATGGCCAAGGCCGGTCTCTTGCTGACGGTCGGAGCTTCGTTGGTCATAGCGGTTGTATTCATGACGATCAGCAATATCAAGGGTGGATTCTAGAGATCGATAAAACGTATATCGCTCGAGTTGAAACGTGGCGGGACCCGGGACCCGGATTACGTGCGGATTCCGGCCCTCGTTGCGGCGCTTGCCCCGGCGAGCGCCGCCGTTGAAAAGGCAGCCTGCAGATTGTAGCCGCCCGTATCGCCATCGATATCGAGGATCTCGCCGGCGAAGTAGAGCCCCGGAACCAGACGCGATTCCATCGTCTTTGGAAATACTTCGGAGGTGTCAACGCCGCCGGTCGTTGCCATGGCCTCGTCCCATCCGCCGAGCGATTCGATCTCGAGCGGGAACGCGGCCGCCAGTCGCACGAGGGCCTCGCGGGATTCGCGGCGCAGGTTGGCACACGTGGCGCCGGGTTGGAGTCCGGCCAGTTCGATGAACGATTCCGCCATGCGCCTGGGCAGTCCGAGAGCGACGAGAGCGGTTCGGACCAGCGTGACCGGAGTGTTCGCAAGCTCGGCAAGAAGGTCGGCGCGAAAGGCCTCCTCGGACTTGCCGCCGAACTCCAACTCCAGTATGTCCCCGGGTTCCATGCCGCGGGAGGCATCCAGGATGCCGGGTCCGGAAAGCCCCTCGTGCGTGATGAGCAAGTCGCCGCGTGCCTCCAGAAGTTTTCGCCCGTTCCGTCGTATGGCGAAGCGAGCACTTGGAAACGACAAGCCCGCGAGCCGGCCCAGGACATGATTCCGGACCTTGACGGGCGTGAGCGCCGGGCGGGGCAAAACTATCGTATGCCCGAGCGTCGCGGCAAGCGCATAACCGTCACCTTCGCTGCCGGTTCGCGGGTATGAACGCCCGCCCGTGGCCAGGATCACCGTCTGCGCAACCAACGACTGTGCTCCATCGGGATTCAGCCCCGTAACGTTCACGATAAATTCAGGGCCATCACGATCGATGCGCGTCACCGGACAATTCATAAGGATGTCAACGCCCTGATCCTTTGCCCGGGCAAGGAGCACGTCAAGTATTTCAGTCGCTCGCCGAGATGCCGGAAATACTTTTCCGTTCGTTTCGATCGCGAAATGCACGCCGCGTTCCCTGAACCAGGACAAGAGTCCGGCTGGACTCAGGCTAAAAAGCGCCGGCTTGAGGAATCGTCCTCTGGAACCGTAGTGCTCGAGGAAGTCCTCTGGGGATCCTTCATGGGTGATATTGCATTGCCCCGAACCCGAGGCGAGTAGCTTGCGTCCGGGGCGAGGCCCCTTCTCGAGAACAGTGACGGATTTACTGGTATCGGAAGAATCCGCTTGTGCCAGTCGTTCCGCGACGGAGACAGCCGCGAAGAGACCGGCCGGGCCGCCGCCGATCACGACGCAGGAGGCTGATGGGGGCGAGTCGGAGTTCGTACTCTGCATCCTGCCATTATATCGCGCGGGACAGGCGCATTGCATCTTATCGTCCGACCAAGTTGCACGGGTCAGGTCCGAGGAATGCCCAAGATTCCGCGTACGGCCAGGCTTGCGAGCATATGGCCTGCTGCCTGCGGGACGAAGGGGCCAGATCCCTGGATCGCCCGCACTCGGATGCCGTTGACAGTATCTCCCGGTATCGATCCATCTGATGGCATGGCCGGCGGAACCGCCGGCTCGTCGGACCATACGCAGAGGAATTCCTGCGCAATCGAACCATTCACGCTATGGATGTCACCGACCGGGCCAAAGCCCAATCGCCGCAAGCGCTTGCGAACTGTCGAGGCGAGCGGGCAACCGTTCGTTTCCCACAGGGACCCGAACCGAAGGCGTTCCGGCGCCAGCCTTCCGGCGGTACCCATACTCGAGGCAAAGGGCAGGAATCGACGGGCGAGCGCGGACAGCAGGTTGACCTTGGGGTTGAGCGTATCGATGCAGTCGATGTAGTAATCGCAGCCGTCGGGCACCATCCCGGCAGCTTCGGCGCCGCGGACGATGGTACCGATTGACTCAATCTCGACATCCGGGTTCACTCTGCGCGCGTAGTCGGCGAAAACATCGACCTTTGGCCGGCCGACCTCGCCAGAGTACCCGAAATAAAGGCGATTGAGGTTTGACTCCGAAACTGTATCGAAATCGATGGCCACGATGGAGCCGACCCCGGCACGAACCAAGTCCATTGCCGCGGCCGCGCCTACGCCGCCCAGCCCGAATATGCAGACTTTGGCAGCCGAAAGGCGCGCCGCGCCTGAGTTTCCGGTGAGCAAACGTGTCCGTTCACCGAAGGGCATTCCCGAAGACCTCCATGAAATTTTCATTGACTTGTTCGGACAGAGCTTCCGGTGTAATGCCACGTAGGCCGGCAATACCGGAGATGATACGCGGTAGATCGGTAAAGGTCGAGTAGGCCCGAGTCAGCGGCGCACCCGGTTCTGGGCTTGCGCGCGGTGGCTGAAAAGGAGCATCGGTTTCCACCAAGATCGCCGTGGCCGGAAGCGCTGCCGCACTGGAACGCGACTTCTTGTTGCCATTCAGAACCCCGGTGCCAAAAGAGAATTTAGCCCTCGGGCAGCGATGCAGGAAATCCATGGCTTCATTGGCCGGCCCCGGCCATGAATGAATGATGACGGCAGGCAGGCGGCTCATGCGACGTGCGTATGAAAACAGCAGGTCGTTGGCCTTGCGAAAGTGAAGGACGAGCGGCAGGTCGCGTTGCCCGGCCAGTTCGAGCTGGAACTCGAAAACCGCCCGCTGGTTTTTCTCGTTGTCTGGCGTGCGGATCCGATCAGGCGAGTCGCCGAAAAAATCGAAACCGCACTCACCGATGGCTGCCAACTCGCCCCGGGCCGCAAGCCCGGACAGGGTGTCGGCTTCGTCCATCACGGGCAGCTGCGGGTGCAGGCCGAAAGAAATCAGGTACGGGCTGGCTCCATCCAGGATCGTTCGAGTGGTGGCCAAGCCGACGCCGTCGTGTACCGATGCGAGGCCAAGCACCCCGAGGGCGCGATAGTCCTCAGCGAAGCTCGGCTGTTCGAGCGCCAAGTCGTCAGCGTGGAAATGGGCGTCGGTCAGCAGCGGTCGGATCAGAGTCCGCTCAAGAGATTCCTGGCGTCGGTTTCCATCGCCGGGTCGTCGAACCAACCGGCTGCCAGTGCCCGCTTGATCAGATCCCTGGCTTCTGCGACGCCGCCGTAGCGGGCATTCAGGGTAGCAAGGGCAAGCGTGTATTGTCCACGGAGGGCGCCAGCGTCGTCGGGTGAGGCTGATCTGAGCGCTGAAAGGGCCTTGGCGCCCGAGCCTGATGCCAGTCCCGCGAGCGAGGCGTGCCACGCGGCGCGGGCCGCTCCTGACATATCGGCCGCATCCTCATACAGACCCTGAGCCTCCATGAAGTAATCCCAGGCAAGGCCGAAGGTTCCCATTTCAGCAGCTTTGCGGCCCTCGTCGTAAGCGGCTTCGGCCTCGACGCCTGCGCCCGCCCACATCAACGATGTTGCGTCGACCGAGGCTCCACGGACTCCGGCGCTGGTGGTTTCGCTCGTACCGCTACCCCTGGCCAGCTTTTCAAGCTTGGCGGCCACTGTAGCAATAGCGCTCGCCTCGGCCTTGGGTTTCAGGAGCGCGTCTACCACGAAGGTGCCGGCATTGCTTATCACGATGACCGAGCCGCCCTGAACTGACAATTCGAGGATGGCCTTAGGCGAGAGCCTTACCGATTGAGATGAATCGAACGAGTCACCGAAATCCAGTGGCTTCCACGTTGAGCCGGACTGGACATGCGCGGTCCCGTCGACGAAGGCTACGGATACCGGTAGGGCGGAGACCGCCGCGAGGGTACCGGCTAGAAGAAGCGCTACGATCAGGAATGACTTGGATTTCATTAAAGCCACCTTTTCAGGGCGGAAAGAAACTGCCCTGTTATCATATTTAATATACGGCATTCGAACGATTTTTTCTTCTATTAGAAAATAAAACCCCTTTAATAGGGTAAATTTTAAAGAATGTTACCTTTTAAAAAGATCTTTGATAGGCAGAGCCTTGAAAAGTCTACTCCCGCGTCAGTTCGGCGATGGCTCCAGGTTGCGGTAAAGCTGCGACGGCCGCCTGCGGACCGTCCTTCAAGAGAGCCATCAGCCAGGAAGACGATACCCCGGTAGCGATCGAGGCAAAACGCTCGCCATTCACTTTTCCAGCCCATCCGACGAGCGACGCGATGCTGGTAATGT
>SPCK01000422.1 GCA_004525355.1 Spirochaetales bacterium | reverse complement strand
GTCGACCCCTCTGAACTCGCGGCGGCGCCGATGGCCGCCTTGCCTGGCGTTGGGTCCTTCGGCGAAGTCGCCTCCCGCCTGGAACGCAGCGGAATCGGCGCGGCGTTCGCCGGTCGCGCAGAGCGCGGACTGCCGACCCTGGCCATCTGCCTGGGCATGCAATTGTTCTTCGACTCAAGCGATGAAAGCCCGGGCGCCGCTGGGCTGGGCGTATTACCCGGCTGCATTACCCGGTTTCCGGACGGTGTGCCTCTTCCGCAGTTCGGATGGAATCGCGTCGCGGGCGGCGGTCCGCTCGGATCCGGCATCGAATGGGCATACTACGCCAATTCCTATCGTCTGGAGTCGCCTCCACGCGGCTGGACGATCGCGTGGTCGGATTATGGGGGACCCTTCGTCGCGTCCTTGGAACGGGGACCCGTCCTGCTCTGCCAGTTTCACCCGGAACTGTCGGGCGACGGCGGGCTGGCCTTGCTGGCCCGCTGGCTGGCGGCAGGGGCAACGGCGCCGGAAGGCTGCCGCATCACCGGCGCGGACGCGGAAGGTATCCAGAAGCGACTCACTGACAACGAACTGCCAGAAGGCCGCGCAAGAGCGTTGCGCATCATTCCCTGCCTCGATGTCGACGGCGGCAGAGTGGTCAAGGGCACGCGCTTCCTGGACTTGCGTGACATGGGCGATCCCGCTGAATTGGCCCGGCGCTACGAACTCGGCGGAGCCGACGAATTGTGCGTCCTGGACATACGGGCGGGTATTGCCGGCCTGCCTCATTCAGTGGAAACGATTCGGGCAGTCCGCGCTTCCTGCGGACTGCCCCTGAGTGCAGGCGGCGGCGTGCGCAGCGTTGCCGACGCGGAGGCCCTCATCACCGCGGGCGCTGACAAGGTCGCGATCAATTCGCGGGCCTACCGGGATCCCGGCTTGGTCGGGGTGATTGCGCGGGAATTCGGCTCGCAAGCCTGCGTTGTCGCCGTCGATGCGACGCGCGGCCCCGACGGAATTGCCAGGGTCGTCCTGGATGCGGGTCGCACGGCCATGGACGAGAGCGTCGTCTCGTGGATACGAAGGGCCGTCGCGTTGGGCGCTGGTGAAATTCTTCTGACCAGCAGGGACCGGGATGGAACCGGTTCAGGTTATGACCTGGAACTCCTTCGCGAGGCCGCGGTTGCCGCCGGTTCCGTTCCAGTCATCGCGTCGGGCGGGGCTGCGACCGCCGGGCATATCGCGGCCGGCTCGGCGGCGGGCGCCAGCGCGGCATTGATGGCTGGCGCGCTCCATCGAGGAGAATCCTCGATAAAATCCATCAAGACAGAATTACGCCGAATGGGCGTTGAGGTGAGATTGTGATAATTCCTTCAATAGACATCATGGGTGGAAGGGCCGTCCAGCTGGTCGGCGGCAGCCGCATGGAACTGGATTGCGGCGATCCCCTCGAGTTGGCGGACCGATTCAGCATCTATGGCCAGATCGCGGTGATCGATCTTGACGCGGCCATGGGCCTTGGGCAGAACGAGGACCTGCTGATCGAGATAGCAAGGCGGTATCCGTGCCGGCTCGGCGGCGGCGTGCGCGACGCGGACAAACTGACGCGCTTCCTGGACGCGGGCGCGCGGGCCGTCATCATCGGTACCAGGGCTGAACCTGATTTCCTTTCGGGCTTCCCGCGCGACAGGCTCGTCGCGGCACTGGACACGAGAAACGGCACCGTGTCTGTCGCCGGGTGGAAGATGGATACCGGACTGGACTCCGCCGCTCGCCTCGTCGAACTGGCTCCCTTCGTGGGCGGATTCCTGTTCACGTCGATCGAGCGCGAAGGCGCTCTGGGAGGCCTCGATCTGGATTACGCCGAGCGAATAGCGGAGCAGGCTCGGTCGGCGGGATTTTCAGGAAGCCTGTGTTTCGCCGGCGGCGTCCGGAGCGCTGAAGAAGTAGCCCGCCTCGACGCGATGGGAGCGGATGTCCAGGCGGGCATGGCCATCTACAAGGGCATCCTGGATCCTGCCGACGCGCTGATGGCTTGCCTGTCTTCAGACCGCTCCGACGGCTTGTGGCCTACCGTGGTATGCGACGAGCGCGGCGTGGCGTTGGGCCTGGCTTACTCTGATTCCGAAAGCCTCGGAACGGCCTTTCGCGAGCGGGCCGGCGTGTATCGATCTCGGCGACATGGATTGTGGCGCAAAGGCGAGACGAGTGGCAATCGCCAGGAATTGCTGCGTGTGGACGTCGATTGCGACCGCGATACCCTGCGCTTTACCGTCCGGCAGGGTGGAAGCGGGTTTTGCCACCGTGGTTCGCGGTCGTGCTGGGGACCCGCGCCAGGCAACTGTCCGGAATCGGCGGATTCGGGGATCGGTCGGCTCGAAAGGACTATAGCCGGGCGCAAGGCGGAACTCGATCTGGATACAGCGCCTGCAGCATCCTATTCGGCCAGACTATTCCGGGACGACGCCTTGCTCTCGGCCAAGCTGCTCGAGGAGGCTTCGGAACTGGCCGAGGCCTCGGGACCGGAGCGGGCCGCCGAGGAAGCCGCC
>SPCK01000325.1 GCA_004525355.1 Spirochaetales bacterium | reverse complement strand
TCGACGGACAGGCCCACGGCGCCGGCATTCACGCTCTTGAACAGTGGTTCAATGGCTCTCCGGGTCTTCTTCTTGCCATGTTCGCTCATGCCAAAAGATTAGCGCCATCGGCTCTCGGGCGCAAGCGGGATCTCTGCGCGTCACTTTTTGCCCTTCAGCAGCTCCGCGAAGGGATGGTACGTCGTACCATCGTCATCCGCCGGGGGCTTGGACCCACCACGAGATTCCGGTCCCCGATTCCCTGAGTCACGCCCTGGCCCCGTCGCTCCGCCGCCCCGGTTCCCTCCGTACGCGCCGGATCGACCAGCCGCTCCGGTATTCGGTCCCTCCGCGGGCGCGGCGGTTCCGTCTTGTTTTCGGAGCGCGACAGGTCGCGCGCCATCCGCCTTCTGGTCCCGGGCAGATGCTTCACTTCGCTCGCTCTTGAGCGACAGCCCGATTCGCTTTCGTATCGTATCCAGGCTGATGATACGGAACTCCTTGACGTCGCCGACCTTGAGTACTTCCATCGGGTCGCTCACGTAACGGTCCGCCATCTCCGACACGTGGATCAGGGCGCTTTCCTTTATGCCGATATCGATGAAGGCGCCGAAGTCCACGACATTCTTGACCTTTCCGGTAACCTTCATGCCCTCCTTGAGGTCATCAAAAGCCAGGACCCCCTGCGACATGATGGGCTTGGGCAGGCCGTCGCGCGGATCGCGGTTGGGTTTCTTGATCTCGAGGATGATATCGTCGATGGTCCCGTCGCCAACCCCATACTTTTCCTTGAGAAGCACACGTTCTTCATGGCTGGGATCCTTGCCGGCCTTTATCAGGGGATGTATTTCCGCTGCGAGGTCATAGCGCTCGGGGTGCACCCAGGTATTGTCCAGCGGATTGGCGCTCTCGGGAATCTTGAGAAAGCCGGCGCACTGCTCAAAGGACTTGTCTCCCATGCCGGAAACCTTTCGCAGCGCGTCGCGGCTGTTGATCACGCCATTTTCGTCGCGGAACTTGACGATCTTCCTGGCCAACGACGAATTGATGCCCGATACGTACTTGAGTAGGCTGTGGCTCGCGGTGTTCAGGTTGACGCCGACGCGGTTTACAACCGATTCGACCACTTCGTCAACACTGTCCGACAGGCGCTTCTGATTGACATCATGCTGGTATAGGCCCACGCCGATGGATTTGGCGTCAATCTTGACGAGCTCCGCCAAGGGGTCCTGCAGGCGCCGCCCGATGGACACGGCACCGCGGATGGTCAGGTCCAGGTCGGGGAATTCCTCGCGGGCGATGTCGCTGGCAGAATAGACTGACGCTCCGTCCTCGTCCACCACCGTGTATTTTACATCAAGGTTGTTCTCAGCAATCGTCTCGGCTACCAGCCGCTGCACGTCATGACTACCTGTGCCGTTGCCGATCGCCAGTATTTCCAGAGAATAGTCCTTGACCGCGCGCGCGATCGCCTTCTTGCCCTCGTCGAACTTGAGTTCCTGGTTGATCATGAAATAGCCGAGGAACTTACCGGTCTCATCGATCGCGGCGCACTTGGTGCCCGTTCGAATGCCGGGATCGACGCCCAGTACCCGCGTGCCCTTGATCGGCGGCGACAGGAGGAGGTTCTTGAGGTTCTCGCTGAACACGTGGATCCCGTGGCCGTCAGCGTTCTCCATGGCGTCGGAACGGATCTCCCGGAGTACCGCGGGGGATACCAGGCGGCGCAGAGAATCGTCCACCGCCTCGGCGTGGTATTCGTTGGCAATCTGGTAACGGGCCTTGAGCACCTCGACGGCGCTATCCTCGTCCACCTCGAGCGTAACGGACAGGATGCCTTCTCGTTCGCCTCGGTTCACCGCCATTACCCGGTGCGGCTTGAGCGTAGCCAGCGGTTCGGCGTAGTCCCAGTACATCTGGTAGACGCTTGCTTCCTTCTTGGTATCGTCTACGCCCTTGACCACCAGGCGGCCTGCCATCAAGTATCGGCGTTTGACCGCTACCCGATTCTCCGGATCCTGGGAAACGCGCTCGGCGATGATATCCATGGCGCCCTTGATGGCTTCCTCCGCAGTAGCCACTGACAGTTCGGGATGTTCCGTGTCCTCCCGCACAAACTCCGGCGCCTTAGCCCTTACGGCGGCCGCGTCTGAAATCAGTATCAGCTCTGCCAACGGTTCCAGGCCCTTCTCGACGGCCAGCATGCCCCTGGTCTTCTTCTTGCGCTTGTAGGGCGCATAGATATCCTCGATCTCGGTGAGCGTCGAGCATTTACGAATATTCCTGTACAGCTCCTCGGTCAGCTTGCCCTGCCCGAAAATGGCCTGGACCACCTCGATTCGCCTGGTCTCGAGGTTCACCAAGGATCCGTGTCGGTGCACGACGTCGCGTACCTGGACCTCGTCCAACTCACCGGTGCGCTCCTTGCGGTACCGGCTGATAAAAGGCACGGTACAACCTTCTGCGGTCAGCTCAACGACCACAGAAGCCTGGCTGGCGCGGATCGACAGTTCAGCGGCAATGCGGTTGAGCAAGTCGGCCGGGTCGATCGCCAGGCCGTTGACAAATTCTTCGTTCAATTCCATCGCTGTTATCCTCGGGTTTTCTTGCGCAGTTCGTCCAGAAGCCCACTGGGGCTGAAACCGCCCATGTAGGCGATCTTTCTGTCAAAGCAGATGACTGGTTCCAGTTTTGCCATCGAGAGAAGGCGTTCTACATCCGGATTGCGGGCCAGGTTTTCGGGGGTTGATTCGAAAAACTCGACGGCGTAGCTGCCGGCCAGCTCCGATTTTTCCAGAAGTTGGCGAAATTGTTCCACCAACATCCCGACCGGTGCCTTTTCTCCGGGCGCGCAGTCACCGCATCCATGGCCCTCGCAACCGGCGCAGACCAATTCGTCAGCGTGTCCGTAAACCTCTATGGGTGTTTTTTCGCTCATATGCTTCAGGTCGGCAACGATACGGGGAACGGCGCCAAAAATCAAGCGGCTACGGACTTTATTTGCGTCCGCCTTTGATGGTCCTGGCAAGCGAGGCAAGAATATCCCTGAACCCGGGGTCGGTAACGTTCTCCAGGGTTTCCTCGACGCTCGCGACCGGCTCCCCACGGGTGGTTTGGGTCGAGCCGTCGCCCCCGGAAGACACGTTCCGTTCTTCTTCATGTACCCTGACTGCGGCGCCCTCATTGCCCCCTGTCAGATCCTTGCCCCGTTCAGCCAGGCGAAAGGCGATACCGCGGATATCCAACGTGGGGTAGTTCCTGGCGATGACCGTAAGTAGGTATTCCTGTTTCATCTGGAGAAGCTGGATCCAG
>SPCK01000314.1 GCA_004525355.1 Spirochaetales bacterium | reverse complement strand
CCTTCCGGCTGCGGCAAGACAACGTTGCTCAATATTCTTGGCTGTATCGATCGGCCGACCTCCGGCACACTGGTTTTCGACGGCCGTGACGTGACCACGCTTTCCGACAACCAGGAGGCTGATAAACGTCTGGCCAGGATCGGCTTTATCTTCCAGAGCTTCAACCTGGTTCCCGTCCTGACCATGTACGAGAATATCGAATTGCCCATGATACTTGCCAAGGTGCCGCGACCTGAACGCAGGCGCCGTGTGGATCACCTGATCGAGCTGGTCGCCCTTGAGGAGTTCATAAAACATAAACCCGACGAACTGTCCGGAGGCCAGCGGCAACGGGTCGCCATCGCGCGGGCGTTGGTCAATCGTCCCGGCCTTGTCATCGCGGACGAGCCGACGGCCAACCTGGACAGCGAAACCGGCGATCTGATCCTCGAGGCGATGCGGGAAATGAACCAGAAGGAGAACGTCACGTTCGTCTTCTCCACGCACAACCCGGATATCCTGCGCTACGCCAGCCGCGTCATCCGCCTGAAGGATGGACTTATCGTCGGCGAAGAAAAGCGGGCCTCGTGATGCTGTTCCTGAAAATAGCATGGTTGAACATGCGCAAGCACTGGAAGCAGACGGTAATCATCCTGTTCGCGATCGCGGCGTCCGAGTTTATGCTGGTTTTCGTATCGGCCATGCTGGAGGGCATCAAGGCGAATTTCTACACGAGCCTGGTCAGGGAGACCGGGCACCTGCAAGTTCATGCGCGGGGCTGGAAGGACCGGTTGAACCCGATCAGTCTCGAGCCCTATATGGAGAACGCCTCCGCCCTCGTGGACGACTTCGCCGCACAACCTGGCGTCATGCACGCGGAGGCCAGCCTGATGGTCGGTGCCCTGGTCCTGGCAGGGGACAAGAACCTGGGTGTCATGGTCGTAGGTACGGCTCCGGACACGTTTTTCTACCGGCAGGCCCGGGATGGCATTCGCACGGGAGACTTCCTTCCGGAAGGTTCGGGCATCGCCATCTCCGAGAGCATAGCCAGGCTGCTGGACGTGGGAGTCGGCGACGACCTGACGCTGCTGGCCGAGGACGCTGAAGGTAGTCCCTGGTACATCAGCAGGCAGGTGAGCGGCATCTTCGTCACCGACTCCCTCGAGTTCGACGAGCGCGTCGTCATGGTCGGTGCCCAAACGGCGCAGGACTTGGCCGGGCTCGACGACGCGGCCAGCGAGATACGGGTGGACCTGGAGGATCCTGAAAACGCGGAACGCCTGGCCGCCGAATTGACTGCGGGGCGGGGATCCGAGCTGGAGATCCTGACCTGGCGCCAGATCAATGGCAGCCTTCTCGTCTTTATCGACGTCTTCGATTATGCTGCCATCGGTTTCGACCTGCTCCTGGTGCTGGTCGCCGGCACGGTCATCACCAACGCGGTGCTCATGACCGTATTCTCCAGGACACGGGAACTGGGCACCCTGCGGGCCATTGGCCTGCGCAAGCGCGGAGTACTGTCGATGGTACTCGTAGAGGGCGTTCTGGAGGGCGTAGCCGGGAGCATTTTGGGAATACTGATCGCCTTGCCGGTGGTCTTGTCATTCCGCGAGCACGGGTTGTCATTCGGGGACCTGACCGATGCGTTCGGCATGGGCAACAGGATTTTCTTCATCGTGGGATTCTGGAACCTGGTACGGGACGTGGCCGCCGGTACCCTCATCGCGGTGTTCGGCTCGTTGTACGCCGGTCTGGTCATCTCGCGTCTCTCCATAGTCAAGACGCTGGGCGAGGCCTGAAGGAGAACGAAGATGCAGACATTCCTGATGGCTTTTCGATCGGTATTCCGTAATAAGCGGCGGAGCGCGCTCAATATCGCGGCCCTTACCATGGGCATGATCGTGATGTTCCTCGGCCTCGGCTGGGTGAACGGCTACCATACGTACATCTACCAATCGTTGATGGATTTCGATACGGGCAGCGCCCAGATCCTGAACGCCGGGTACCAGGATCAGGCGCGTCGCTTTCCGCTGGACCTGAACGTGGCGGGCTACGCGAGCTTCCGCGAGACGCTCCTTTCGGACTCGGAAATTGAAGCGGCGAGCGGACGGGTCAACTTCTCGGGCACCATCAGCGTCGCCGGCAAGTCGGTTCCCGTCGGGGTAAACGCCGTGGATCCGCCACACGAAGCCGAGGTAACGGTCCTGCGGCGTCAAGTGATGTCGGGCGACTACCTGGCCGACGATGGAGGGATCCTGATCGGCAAGACCCTGGCCGACAAGCTGGGGGTCGAACCGGGGGACGTGGTCTTCCTGACGGCGGTCGACCGGTACGGCGTAAGCAATTTCGTTGACCTGACCGTCGCCGGGCTTTTTTCCTACGGCTACCCGATGATGGATGACGGGCAGGTATTCATCGACCTTGGCAGCTCGTGGAACCTCCTTGGCTTGGATGACGAGGTGTCACGCGTGGTCGTATCCCTTCGCGACGGCATCGATCCCATCGCCTGGGCATCGCGGCATCGCGACGACTGGTCGTCTTCGGGGCTGCGCGCGTACCAATGGAAGACGTTCGCCCAGACGGCGGTCGCAGCCGTGGAGGGCGACAGCGGCAGCTTCTACATCATGCTCGTGGTGATGTATCTCCTAGCGACGGTCGGCATGCTCAATTCCATGTCCATGTCCATGCACGAGCGAATCAGGGAATTCGGCACGCTCAGGGCCATCGGCATGAAAAAATGGCAGCTTCTGCGCCTGATCGTGATCGAGGGCCTGTGCATCGCCCTGATCAGCACGGTTCTCGCAGCTGTCGTATCAGCCCCGCTCACGTACTGGCTGCAGGGTATCGGCTTCTCGTTCAACGAGATCATGGATGCGGGGCTTCCCATCCCGTTTGGCGAGCGTTTCCGAGCGGACTTCAACGCGTCACAGGCGGCACTGTCGATCCTGACCGCGCTCGCGGCGGCGACCCTGGGTTCCTTCGTGCCTGCGCTGCGCATCGCGCGTCATGGCGTAGCCGAGTCATTGGCCGGGGAACGATGAGCAGCGAGGAATGATCTACGGTATCTGATTTCTTTGACTGGCCGCGATGCTTCGAACGATGACGCCGCCGCGGCAGTCTTCGTTTTTGTGGCTCAGGAGCCACTCATACAGGATCGGGTTGGCCCACACATTCCCCTCGGCGTGGATGCCGATTTTGTATATCGACGAAATGCGCCTGACGCCCACTATCTCTGAAGGACTGGTATCCATTATGACATTCTCGCGAAACGGCGGGCCGACTGCGTCATGGGAAAGAGAAATGAAACGTTCTCCGCCCGTGGCCTCGATGGCAGAAATGGCCGCGCGGATATGGTTATAGGAAACGGCCTTGTCGAATACATTGTAGATCGCCCAGACGGGAATCCGGG
>SPCK01000175.1 GCA_004525355.1 Spirochaetales bacterium | reverse complement strand
TGACTACTCCGCTTAAATCGACAGGATTCCGGCCTTCTTGCGGCCGCGCAGTATCCGACCCGCGAACGGGCCGACGGTTGCATCATCGCTCATGGTAGGGTTCTGGCCGCGATCACGTCTACCCCGCTGCCTTTGAAGTCATTGATCAACACCTCCCCACGCTTTACCGGCAGGGAAACGTTCAACGCATAGATGGCCTTGAGCAGGTCGGGTACGCGCTCCTTGGGATAGGGCATCGTCGTTCGAACCGGGAGGCGCATGATGCTGCCGAAATCGAGGGTGTCCGCAGACACCGATATCCTCGCGGTCGCGCTGACCATACGCTTGGGCGCCAGCAGCTCCTCTGTCGCGTATTGTATTCCCCGTGAACAGCGGTTGCCATCGACCTTCAGGGAACTATCATCCAACCTGTCAACAGTAAGCCTACAACCCATGGGACAGGTAATGCATACCAATTCCTCGCTCATGCCGCGCCCTCCATAAACAGGCTACTGACCAACCGCGGATGCGGGCTGCCAGTAGCTACCTTGTCAATTGATTGAAATCTCTATCATGGGATCGGGCACGCCAGCGGCACCTTCCAGATCCTTGGGTCCCAGTTCCAGGGTCAGCATCTCGGACGGCTGGACGTGATTTTTCTTGATAGTCTTGACGATCCTGTTGTTGACCTTGACCTCGAGGGCGGCTCCGTTCTTGACGATCATGGCACGCAGATAGAGTTTGTTGTCTCGCTCAAGGTCAACCTTGCTCGGCGCGGCATAGCGAACGTTGGAGCCGGCCTTTACGCGAGCCTCGCGCCCGGGCCGCTCGCCCTTGAGCCAGCGGGCAACGTTGCCGCCCGCCCGCCTGGACTCTTCCACCACGTAATCCACAAGGTCGTGCACGTGGAGGACGTTTCCGCAGGCAAAAACGCCGGGCACGCTGGTCATCAACATCGAATCAACCGCGGGGCCGTTGGTCATGGGATTCAACCCTACCCCGACAGTTTTGGACAGCTCGTTTTCCGGAACCAGTCCCACCGAAAGAAGGACAGTATCGCAGGGTATGATGAAGGCTTTCTCTTGCATCAGCGCCCCGTTCTCGATCGGCGTCACCTCGACCCCCTCGACCCGCTCCCTGCCGATAATGCGCGTCGTCAGGTGGGACAGGTACAGTGGGATGTCGAAATCATGCAGACACTGGACGATATTGCGGGTCAACCCGGATGGATACGGCAGGATCTCCACTACCGCGTGTACTTTGCAGCCGATCCAGCTCATGCGCCGTGCCATGATAAGGCCGATGTCGCCAGACCCGATGACCACGGCGTTCCTGCCCGGAATGAACCCCTCGATATTTACCAGTCGTTGGGCCAGGCCCGCGGTATAGACTCCTGCTGGCCGGTCGCCTGGTATGCGAATGTTGCCCCTGTTCCGCTCGCGGCAGCCCATTGCCAGTACGATGGCCTTGGCATTCACCTTGAGGACGCCCCACCTGGCCGAATAGCAGTACAGCGTCTTGATTTCGGGAAGGGTGTCCATCTCCATCACGGTAGCGCCGGTAAAAACGCTTATACGCGTGCCCGCAAGCTTCTCTTGCATGCGCTCGGCGAACTCGGGGCCGGTCAGTTCCTCGTCGAACTCGATCAAGCCGAAGCCATTGTGGATGCATTGCCCGAGGATGCCGCCCAGGCCGTCCTCCCGTTCAATGATGGCGCAGGATAAACCCGCCGTGTCCAATTCAAGAGCAGCGGCCATGCCCGCGGCTCCACCGCCTATCACCGCGGCGTCAAAGTACAACTCTTTCATAAGGCGTCCTTGAGTATTTGGCTTTCTCCGCCGTTCTTTGTGATGTCCTGCCACGAAAGGCCCGTCTCGCGCATGATGATCTTGATGATTTTATAGGTGCAGAAACCGCCCTGGCAGCGTCCCATCTGGGCCCGCGTAAAATACTTGATACCGTCGAGCGTCGTGTGTCCAGCCCGCACCGCCTCGATAATCTCAGCCTCCGACACCTTCTCGCAACGGCAGACCATATTGGCGTAGTTCGGGTCCGCGGCAGCCAGTTCGTCCACCTCGTAGGGGGACAGATCCTTGACGTGCAGACGCTTGCCGACGAAGGGATCGTAATCCACCTTCTCACGAAGCTTGAGTCCGGCCTTCTTGAGCAGATCCTTGACGTATTCTCCGATAGCCGGGCTCGCGGTCAGCCCTGGCGACTCGATTCCGGCAACCTGCACCAGGTTGGGGACCTTCTGGCTCATGTCGATGTAAAAGTCCTCACCCAAAGTTGGTCGCAAGCCCGCGAAACTCGTGATGACGTCATACTCCGATATGGAAGGGATCATCATGCGCGCAGAGGAAAGGATCTTCTCAAGCTGGTCGCGCGTAGTCGCCAGGTCGCACTTGTCGTCAACGGACTCGGCGGTCGGACCGATGAGCACTGTCCCTTCTACCGTCGGGATGACGAGAAGACCCTTGGAAACGCTTGTGGGTACCGGGAAAACCACGCGATTGGGACGGGCTTTCGTCATGCGATCCAGCAGGTAGTACTCGCCCTTGCGCGGCTTGATGGCGAATTCCTCGGCGCCGAACACCTCGGAAACCTCATCGGCGAACAGGCCCGCCGCGTTGACGACGTAGGCCGCCCTGATGGATCGCCCGTCTGCAGCGCGGATAGTCCATTCCTCCCCCGCCCGTACCGCGGCGGCGACCTTGAATCCCGTCATGATCTGGACGCCGTTCTTTACGGCGCTCTCGACGAGGGAAAACACGAATCGGTACGGTTCAACGATCCCCCCGCCAGGCACCCAGAGGCCGCCGAGTACGTCGGGATTGAGCTTTGGCTCCAGATCCAGCATGCGCTCGCGCGAGCACATTTCTATGCCGATGACGCCGTTGTCCACGCCTTGCATGTATAGCTGCTCGATGGCCCGCATCTCGTCTTCGTGCAGGGCCGCGACAACAATGCCGCAGCGCTTGAATGGAAAATCCAGTTCCTGCCGCAGTCGTTCGAACATCATCGCGCCCTGGATTTCCAGTCTTGCCTTCAGGTATTTCTTGCTGTGGTGAAAGCCACCGTGAACGATACCCGAATTGGCCTTGGAAACCCCGAAAGATACGTCTACTTCCTTGTCCACGAGAACCACGTCCAGATCATAGGCCGACAGGCGCCTGGCAATATTGGCGCCGCAAACGCCCGCTCCAACGATACATACATCGTAACGGTTTGACCCTGTTTTCACCGCTCCGGCCTCCTTGCATCAATACCGTAAGTATACCCGTGACCGGCGAATCGATATATATTATTCTTGCTTCGAAATACTATTTTTTAAAAATTTATCATACCATATTCAGTTGCTGTGGCAGAACACTTCGCTCGCTTTTGTCGAGCGTGAATGTAAACCACGAAAGGAGAACCCGACAGCCCTGTCCGCCTAATCCAGGTAACATAATAATCGCGTCTTGACAACCGCCAGGCTTAAACTTGACAAAGACATCTGAAAGCGTGAAAGTCCCTGCTATATAGGTTTTTTCAATACTTGGGTTGGGGCTCTCGGAAGGGCCGGTTTTTCTTGAAATTACATCCATTGATACAAGTGGGTATGCGCCGTGATCCGAAGGACAAGTATCAAACCAATAGCAAATAATCAAGTAAATCAATTGCAGCGTACAATCCACATCAGTTTTCTCGCCGTTCTAGTCGGAGTAGTAGCGGGATTCGGCGCGATCGCTTTTCGCTATCTGATAGCTTTTTTTCATAATCTTTTTTTCTTCGGTACCCTATCCTTTGATTACAATGGGGAACTACCCTTCGTTTCCCGATGGGGCCTCTTGGTCATCTTCGTACCCGCGGTCGGTATCGCCCTTGCCCAATGGATTACCGCAAAATGGGCCCCCGAGGCCAAAGGCCATGGGGTGCCTGAAGTGATAGCCGCCGTAATGGTAAAACGCGGCGTTATCCGCCCCGTGGTGGCATTGATCAAATCCTTCGTCTCCGCCATTACGATCGGTACGGGAGGATCTGTCGGATGCTCGGGACCTATTGTTCAAATTGGAGCCAGTTTCGGTTCTACTTTGGGGCAGGTATTGAAACTAAGCCCCAGAGAGACCATCATCTTGGTAGGAGCCGGTGCCGCGGGGGGCATCGGGGCCACCTTCAACGCGCCAATCGGGGGCATCATGTTCGCCCTCGAGCTGATCCTTCCCGAATACAGCATCATGACGATTATGCCTCTGGTTGTTTCCTCTACCATCGCTACGCGTATTTCAACTCTGATTCTGGGGAACCATCCCGCTTTTGTATTACCGGAATATCTGTTGGTTTCCTCGTCGGAAATCCTGTTTTACATCGTTCTTGGATTTCTTGCGGGCTGTGTTGCCATCGCTTTTATCCATACCCTATATTGGACGGAAGATTTTTTTAGCGCCATTAAAATCAACGCCACCATCAAGGCCCTTGTAGGCGGCACCTTGATTGGAATTATCGGATACCTCTCCCTGAGATTTTTTGGACAGTACTACGTCTTCGGAGTCGGCTATGAATTCCTTGCACAAGTGTTGTCGAGCAATGTTCCTTCTCTCTTGATTGTCCTGCTTTTGGTGGGAATGAAGATCATAGCCATTTCTCTTACACTCGCATCCGGCGGCTCGGGAGGTATTTTCGCTCCATCCTTCTTCCTTGGAGCGGCAAGCGGTGCCGCCCTGGGAATTATGGTCCACTCGTTATTCCCAAACATAACAGGCCCCGTGTCCGCCTACGCAATAGTGGGGATGGCGGCCGTGGTATCAGGAACGACCGGCGCAAGTCTCACCGCAATCATCATGATCTTCGAGATGACCAGAAATTACGAAATCATGCTCCCCCTGATGCTTAGTGTAGTCATTTCACATTTCTTTGCCGCTATTTTATACAAAGAAACCATCTACACAAAGAAACTGAGTAGACGCGGAATCATCATCAACCTGGATAAACGCATCCCCCTTTTCAAATCGATTTTGGTAGGGGATATAATGAAAGAGAACCTTGTATTCTGCGAACCGCACTTCACCGTCGCGTCAGTTTTGAAAAAAATGCACGATAAAGAAATCGGCCTGCTTCCGGTTCTATCGGAAAGCCGTGTGATCGGAACAATCAGTTTCAAAGAACTGTATAATTCCAAGATAAACAAGGATGATTTTATCGCTGGTTTGGTCAAACAGAACCCTATTGAAATTAACCGGAACTGCACCCTCTTCGAGGCGCTACAGAAGATGGATAGGCT
>SPCK01000079.1 GCA_004525355.1 Spirochaetales bacterium | reverse complement strand
GCGCGTGACGTCAAAACTGAAATGTGTCGTTGGCGGCGGCAAGATCCTCTGGCGTGTTGACGCTGAAGAACAGGTCCGGGGCGCAGGCGGCCAGAACGTCGGCGTCACCGATGCGGAGCAGCGGGCGTCCGGACAGGAGGGCCTGGATGGAACCGTGTGGATCACCTGAAGAGGCCGCCTTGCTGGCGATATCGGGCAGGGCAAAGTGGTAGAAAGCCTGGAAAGGCTCGAAAAACGCTCCTGACGAAGCGACGCAGGCCAGCGGCTCGGGGGCGCCTTCAGCGCGCTCGCCGATTCTCGCTTCCAGCAGGTCCACCCAGGCTGTCGAGAATCGGGGCATATCCACCGCGATCAGGTAGAGCCACAGGCTGGTCGTTGCGCGTAGGGCGGACAGCAGGCCGGCCAGCGGTCCCTGAAAGCCGGGTTCGTCGGTCACGGTCCTGACGCCCATTCCGGCAAACGACTCGGGTCTGCCCGTGGCGACGATGATGTCGTCGAAGCGCGATTGCAGCGACCTGACAACGCGCCATGCCAGGCGCTCGCCGCCGAGTTCCATGTAGAGCTTGTCCCTGCCGCCAAGGCGGAAGCCCTTGCCTCCTGCCAGGACGCAGGCGGATCCGAAGCTCCTCATCTCCGATGCTTCTCGCCGGTCCCTCTTGGGCCCTCACCTCCGGGGGCGTGGTCGCCGGCATGCGGCGCGGGCGCGTCGGTTTTCCTGGCGTCGCGACTTTTCTGGTGCACGAAACCGCGGTGAAAAGTCCACAGGTAGAGTTTTTCAAGTTTTTCTCGAGCCCAGGGTGTTCTCCGGAGAAATGTCAGGCTCGATTTGATACTGGGCTCGTTGACGAAGCAATTTGCCGGAATCTTGCGGGCAAGACCCTCCCAACCCAGTTTCTCCTGCAATTGCTCCACCATGACCTGCAACGTGATACCGTGCAGGGGATCTTTGGGGCTGGTTTCCGCCATGTGCGCTCCTGTTGGGTTGATCGAATCGAAGCTTTCCTGATCGCCAAAGTGTGACTCCGCGGGTACGGAAAATCAAGGGCCAGGTCCTGCCCGGGATAGGTGATCCGGTGGCGCCTTTCCTCCTTCCGCGAGTATACTGGAAGGCATGAAGGCTCTCGTCATCGCGCTGAACGCCCGCTACACCCACTCGTCGCTAGCCATACGCTACCTGCGAAACGCGCTGGAGGACGCCTCGGCCGCCTCCGGACTGGCCTTGTCCGTGGAATTGAGAGACTACCACATCACCCAGCCGCGGCTTGAAATCGTTCGGGACATAGCGGCGGCCGAGCCGGACCTGCTGTTCTTTTCCACCTACATCTGGAACGCCGAACTTGTCGGGGCCGTCCTCCCGGACGTGAAGGCCCTGTTGCCCGGATGCGGCATCGTGCTGGGCGGTCCCGAGGCGGGGCACGATGCGGCCGCATGGCTGGCGGCCCACTCCGAGGTGGACCTGGTTGTGCGTGGGCCGGGAGAATCAGCGGCCGGAATCCTGGCCGCTGCCGGGTTCAGGCTGGATTCCTTTCCGGGCCGGACGCTTGTGGCCCCTCCGGTGGCGTTCTCGTCGGTGCCCTTTCCGTACCGGGAGGCGGATTTCTTGGCGCTGGAGAAACGCTACCTGTATTACGAGTCGAGCCGAGGCTGTCCCTTCCATTGCTCCTACTGCCTGTCTTCCCGCGAGGACCAAGCCCTGGACGAGAAGGACGCGGCGACCGTCATGGGCGAGATCGGGGAAATGATGGCGCACGCCCCATACCTGATCAAATTCGTCGACCGTACCTTCAACGTACACCCCGAACGTGCGCGGGAGCTGTGGCGCACCCTGATCCTGCGCTTCGCAGATGCCGGTACTCGCTTCCATTTCGAGGTGCACCCGGCCCTCCTGGCAGAAGACGACTTCTCCATACTGGCAAACGCGCCCGAAGGACTGTTCCAGTTCGAGATAGGTGTCCAGACGGTTCATGCTCGCACCCGGTCAGCGATTCACAGGAATGGTGACTGGGATCGGGAGCGGGCAGCCATTCAGCGACTCGTCGCGTTGGGCACGGTGCATATGCACCTGGATCTGATCGCGGGCCTGCCCGGGGAGGGCATGAACGAGTTGCGTTGTTCGTTCGACGAGGTGATGTCGCTGGGCGTCCAGCAGCTTCAGCTGGGGTTCCTGAAGGGGCTCCCAGGCACGGAACTCAGGGAGGACGCTAGCGGATTCGGGGCGATCTTCCAGAAGATGCCCCCGTACGAGGTGCTGGAGACAGACGCGCTGTCATCGGCCGACCTGGCCGAGCTCAAACGTATAGAGGAGCTGGTGGACGGTATCGCCAACTCGGGACGCTTCGGAAAGGCGATGGGAACGGCCGCCGGGTCCCTCGGCGGCTGGTTCGCGGCCTACCGGGACCTGTCCGCGTACTGCGCGCGGACGGGATTCGACGTGAGGACGCGGAACGGGGAAAAGCTCGGGGCGCTGCTGGATTCCTGGAAGGACGGACACGGCGAAGGGGGAGGGCCGGTATCGCCGCCGCAGCCCGAGTGAAGCGGTAGGCGGGGCTCGCTCAGGCGAGACCCGGCCTCGTGCATGGCGCCGCCCTGAAGGCAGCCTCGCTGCCTTGAAGGCGGCGGCGAAGGCGGAAGACCGGCCCGGGGGGGCCGTCATTGTGGGACGTTCATGGATGGGCACGGCGCGACGACTCGCTTCACGGGCGGACGCCCCCCCCATAAGAGGAATTTTCTAGAGTTCCAGCGGCCTGCGATTGTCCGAGAGGCGCCTGGACAGGTAGTCCCAGTCGAGGTTGAGGTCGACCGCGAGGCGGCGCAGCTGGTCCGCGGATAAAAGGTTCTGCTCGGCGTAGAGGTAGCAGAGCGCCTTCTCGGCGATGCAGGGCACACGCAGGGCGGACAGATTGCGCGGCTGGGGGTCATCGCTGTCCAGGTGCAGTCGCTTGAGGCTCGCATACAGGCGCGATTGTTCCATGTCGCCGGCGATGGCGGCCAGCTCGGCCTTGAGCGGCTTGATGTCTCCCCGTGCGGCGGCCTCTCCGAGCGGCTTGAGCGTGAAGAAGGTGTATTCCTTGCCAGGCAGGTAATGGTGCTCGTCGCAACGGGTGCAGTAGTCGGGCTCGCGCGGGTCGTCCTTGGCTCGGTCCCCGCCGATGATGATCAGCGGATCGAAGTAAAGCGCCGGGCACTCGTCGCCGTCCACGGTGTAATAGCGGTATGTGAACAGGGAGTCGGCTATGCAGTCGGGGTGCTCGCAGTACGCGGTGAGCGGGAAGACGTCAGTGGCATTCTCCAGGAGAAGCCGCGCCGTGTGGTTGAAGATTTCCTTCCGGAAGTTGAGGACGAGGGTGGGCAGGATGAAAACAAGGCCACGCGTATCGGATTCATTGCGGATCAGGTAGGCGACGCGCTCGTCGTAGAAAGCCGCCTCGTCGATTATCCACGTGCCCACTTCCGGTCGGCAGGCCAGGACCGATTCCAGCTCGAAGGAGTCCCTGGCCGTGGATATTTCATCGCCGCAGCGCTCATAGCCACCTCGATAGGCCAGGGCGTCGTCGGGGTAGTCGGGGAATCGACCCTGGTCCATGCGGGATCGAACGAAGTGGACCAAGCGGCGGTCGGCGCCCGCCGTGGTGGTCAGCGCCGCCACTCCGGCGCCTTTTTTCAGAGCGACGCGGGCATCACGCCAGACCCGGGCGCTGAACTCGGTCTTGCCCGAACCCATGGGACCTATGACGAGGGCGCGTCGGCCTGCCTTGATAAAGTCGAAATGATCGTAGGAACGATGGATTCGCATACTGGGGAATCCGAGGCTCCGCAGGAATTCATTCTGTTCGTCCTCGCCGCCGAAATTCATGTCTGGAACTCCTGCTCTTCCTCTTCTTCTTCTTCTTCCGAGGGCGGTATGGCGCGCTTCACGGAAACCAGGGCGGTGCCCAGGCCGACCGTTACGAGTCCGGTAATCAGGAAGCCTCCGCCCAACCTGCCGGCCACGAATTTGAGGTAATCGACAAGGGCGGGCACGGCGTTCATGGCGGACTGTCCTACAGACGGGAGACGCACGAAAGCGATGGGATTGAACAGGTGTGGCAATAGGCCGATGACCAGGACGATGGCCCCGGGCAGGAGAACGCGCGAGCCGAGCGTCCCGAGGCGTCGGCGCCAGCGCTCCTCGGACAGGAAGGCGCTGGCCAGGCACAGCGCTCCGCCGGTCAGGGTCAGCCAGAAAGCCGCCGCCGACAATCCGGCTCGGGCGGTCGTCAGGTTGATGGGCTGGTCGTCGCGATTGTCTTCGGCGGAGACCAACGGGACCGAAAGCGCGTCGGGCAGCTTGTCGGCTTGCGCGCGTACCTCGTCGGAGAGCGCCTTGACCGCCAGATCCTTGCCGCCTTGCGTTTGGATGGCTGCCTCGGCGCCTGCCGGCAGGAGATTCCGGGGGAGCGCGCCCGCGGAATCCGTCGCGCGCTCGAGGTAGGTCGAGGCGAAGACGGACGAGCCGCTATCGATTGCGCGCTTGAAGGCCGTGAGGTCGATCGCCGCCGCGCTTGCTCCCTGGTCGAACGCCGAGAATAACGCGTCGATGGCGCCCATTGCCGTGTCGACCGCGGCCTTGGCCGGTACGGCCGCCTGGTATGCCTGGACGAGTGCGGGACCTTCCAGGTTGAATTCGTCCAGCTGGATCGAGGCCGGAGCCAGCTTGGGCAGATCCGGGGATTCCAGGAGCGCCGTGAAGCGATTGTCCTGCACGAGGGACTTGTACACGGCGGGATCGGTCGCCCATTGCCTGACGGACAGCAGTGAGAGGCCACCGAGCGAAAGGGGCAGGGCGGCGAATACGAAGAGAAGGGCACCCAGTACGCGTCTCGCGGTCCTGATTACTTTCATGGCATTGCCTTCTTCTCGGCCATCGCGACGTTTGGATTGGCCTTGGGCGTGCCGAAAGACAATGACTTGAAGGGATGCACGTCCATGGGATTGATGAACCAGCCGTTTATGGCCGTGGTATCGATGACGTCGAAAGACAGCGAGTGGTATATCGGAAGGACCGCCGCGTCGGCGAGTAGCATGGCCTCGGCGGCCGCGAGGGTGGCCATACGCACGACGCCTTCCTCGTTCATCGACCGGCGCACCAGATCATCGTATTCCTTGCTTTTGTAACCGGCTTCGTTGAGGGTCGAGTCGCTCGTCCACATGAGGAGAAAGGCTGCCGGATCGGCGAAATCCCCGATCCACGAGGTAAAGGACAGGGTAAAGCCTTTCTGCCGCAGTTCGCGTATGGATTCGTTATCCGCCGGGATGCTGATCTCCGTGCGAATGCCGAGGGCGTTCCAGGCTTCCGTCATTATGGCAGCGTTTGCCTGGTGCGTGGGCGTGTCGGGAATCAGTAACTTGATGACAGGTAGGCTCGCGGGGTCGCTGAATCCGGCCGCGGATAGCAGGCTCTTGGCGGCATCGACGTCGGCCGACTCGATGCCCACTGGAGACTCGTAGCCGGCGAAGGGCAATACAAGGGTGGATGTCGGAGAGTAGTAGTTATCCGAGGTGCGTATGCGTTCCCACGGGACCAGGAGGGCGAGGGCTTTGCGCACACGCGCATCGTTCCAGGGTTTGCGCAAGGCATTCCAGAAATAGTAGCCGGTGCCGAAGCTGGGGGCGTACTGGATGTCGTCTGGCGCCCCGAGGATATCGGTGTCCGCCATGTCCATGAGCCACTGGATCTCGCCATCGTTGTAGCGCGTCGTGGCCTCGGTCTCCGAATCGAGGAACAGGACGCGCAGGGCCGGAATGGCCACGGAGGCGGCGTCCCAGTACCGGTCGTTTTTCTTGAACCGCATTTCCTTGTCGTCGGCCGAGATCAGGACGTACGGCCCGTTGCCGACTGATTGGTCCACGGTCCACGTGCGCTTGCCGCGAAGCGACTGGTGGATGGGAACGAAGCTCATGTGGCAGAGCAGCCGGGTAAAGTAGGCTGCCGGCGCCTCGAGCTGTACCTCGAGGGTCTTCTCGTCAATGGCGCGGATGCCTACCGATTCGGGGCGTCGGTTCTTGCCGGAACGAAAATCGCGGGCGCCCTTGACAATGTCCAGGAACACCGCATAGTCGGCGCCGGTTTCGGGTGTCAGCAGGTAACGCCAGGATTCAACATAATCCTCCGCAGTGACCGGCGTGCCGTCCGACCAGAGCGCATCCTTCCTGAGCGTGAAAGTCCAGGTCTTGCCGTCCGCGGATTTCTTGAAGAATTCCGCCTGTGCGCGGACCGGGTCCATGGTCTGCGGGTCGTAGGAGAACAGGCCTTCGTACATCGCGTCCAGTATCTGCATCTCGTGGGAGTAGATGGCGCGGTATGGGTTGAGTTCGACACCGTACGGTCCGAGCCCGACGACGAACTCTGTGCGTTCGGCCGCCTGGGCGAACATGGTCTGGGTAGCGGCGAGAAGGATCACCGTCACAAGCGCGGCGATTCGTCTGTTCATATTGACTCCTCGGTACTAGGCAGTGGAGGGGGTGATGTGGTATGCCGTGGCCGGACTTGTATTTTGTCCTGTACCGTTACGCTTCCCGTATGCCCAGCCTCTTCATCTGTTCGAGTTCTTCACGTTGTGCGATATATTCGTGGCGCTTCTGGTTGGCCTTTATGAAGGCGTTTTTTATTGAACCAAGTTCCATCATCACGGATCGAACCCTGCCCTTGAGGTCTGGGTCGGTGACCGCAGTCTTGAAGAAGTCGTCCAGGGCGAAGAATTTTCGATAATACGACTGCAGGTCCTCGATGCCTTTCTCAAGGAATTTGTAGACTTGCTCCTCGGTTGCGTTCTCCAACCGCTTTGCAGCCACCGAGGTCCTTGAAACCATGCCTGAAAGGCTCTGCGCTCGCCTGCCCGCGTCTTCAAGCAAGGCAGTCAGGTCGATGCTCTCGTACTTGCGTTCGCTCGTGACCGGGTCGAAGTACTCCACATCGTGGATGACGTGCTCGGCCTTCTTGCCCATCATCTGGCGCAAGGCGCGCTTGACCTTGGTCATGAAGGTTCTGTCCTGCACATCAAGCAGGGCCTGATTGTCCTGCAGCTTCTGGACGGCGTCTCCCAGCTGGAAGCCGGCGGCGATGAGTACTCTCGAACCTTCCATCGCGACGGCCTTGAAGCTGCGGGTTTCCGACAGATTTTTTTTCTCCTCCTGGACGGCCAGTCTGCGTAGGATTTCGTCACGTGCGGATTGGCCTTCCGATGAAAAATCCTCGAGAATGATTTCTTCCGCCAACTCGGCGTAGAAGGGTAGATCGCCGGTTGACTCTGCCCATTTCTGGCGCATGCGGTGGACCAGGTCTTCGCGGTGGGTGATGGCAAAATCCCTGTCGACATCCATTCTCTGCAGGACCAGGCGGCGTATTTCAAGCTTGAAGCGCTCCTTGTGGATGAGCGTCAGGTCTTTCAGGGTGTGGAATATCTTCTTTGTGGCCTTGTCCATCTGCAGCAAGGCCTCATTGAGAATGCCCGATGACAGGGGATCGGACCCTTTGCGGATCGTGGTGAGCATCTCCGCCAGGTAACGGGTGTTCATGTGGGGGCTGTTCTCAGTGAAATGTATGAAATTGAAGTACTTGGTCAAGGCAACGAGACGCTTGATCCGTCCTATCGTGAGGAAGTCTGTGCTGAACTGATAATAATTGTTGAGAAAGTCAAGGTACGATTCAAACTGGGAAAGGCGGATGCACATCTGGTCCAGTTTTTCGTTCTCTGCGAAAGGATGCTCCGATGGCGTCGTAACCTCGGATATCTTGAGTTCGTACTTGTACGGGTCCTCGTGGATGATCCCTTTCCTGAGGAGCACGTTATAGATAGCCTGGAAAGCTGACTGGAACAGCCTGTAATCATCTTTGAGCTGTTTAAGCTCCACCCTGTCCATACGCTCGATCTTGGCGCACAAACTCCGGTCAAGCTGATCGATAAACGAGGTGTCTTCCATACAATACAATTATGTCTCAAAATACGTCATGACGCAAGCATCACCGCTCTATCCGGCGATGAAGGGGTATGTATCCAT
>SPCK01000296.1 GCA_004525355.1 Spirochaetales bacterium | reverse complement strand
TATTGGAAAAGCCTCCAAGGCGGAGGCTTTTATTGATCCGATCGTTCGTCGATTATTTTTCCCTGTCGGTCATGCCCGCTACGAACTGTTTCTGCATGACGACGACCACCAGGGCCGGCGGGATCAGGGCCAACAAGGTCGTTGCCATGACGATCTGCCATTCGATCAGCACGTCCGCCCCTGAAAGCATCCGGTTAATTCCTATCAGTATCGTGTAATACTCCTGCTTGGTGGTTATCAGCAGAGGCCACAGGTACTGGTTCCATCCGTAGATGAACTGGATGACGAACATCGCCGATATCGGCGTGCGTGTCATCGGCAGCAGGATGCGCCAGAAGAACTGCATCGGCGTGGCTCCGTCGATCTGGGAAGCCTCCGTTATCTCGCGCGGCACCGTCATGAAAAATTGCCTGAACAGGAAGACAGCGGTAGCAGATACCACCATGGGCAGTATCAGGCCGGCATAGGTGTTGAGCAGACCCAGGTCCGAGATCACCTTGTATGTAGGCATGATACGGACCTCGACAGGCAGCATCAACGTGATAAAAATCGCCCAGAAACAGAATTTCCTCAGCCTGAAGTGGAAAAACACAATCGCGAACGCCGCGAGCAGTGAGATGACGATCTTGCCTATCGAGATGCCCAGGGCCATTATCAACGAATTTTTCAACATCATCAGGGCAGAGGTGCCAAGATTCTCGTTGCCCTCTACGATGGCGCGCGAATAGTTCTCAAGCAGATGGGGCCCGGGCGTCAGGGGCATCGGCGCGGCCAGGATATCGGCGTTCGTATGGGTCGACGCGACGAAGACGAGCCATATAGGGAACAACAGTATCACCATGGCCAATATCAGGAAAACGTGCGGCAAGGTTCGCTGCACGGCATTATGCTCGGTCATCACCCGCCTCCTAGTAGTGCACGCGCCGCTCGATGAAGCGGAACTGTATTACGGTCAAGCCGATCACCATGATCATCAGGATCACCGACTGAGCGGAAGAACCGCCCAGGTCGAGATTGACGACGCCGTCGCGCCAGACCTTGTAGACGAGTATGCTTGTCGCTTGTCCGGGGCCACCGGCGGTCACCTGGTGGACAATCGGGAAGGTCTCGAAGAAGCCGTAAACCAAGTTCATCACGAGCAGGTAGAAGGTGGTCGGAGACAGAAGCGGGAAAATGATCGCCCAGAAGCGCCTGGTCGGCCCTGCACCGTCTATCGAGGCAGCTTCCACCAGATCGTTCGGCACGCTCTGCAAGCCTGCAAGGAAAAAAACGAAGTTATACGATATCTGTTTCCAGCTCGCCGCGAGGGTAATGAGAAGGAAGGCCTGTTTTGAATCGAGTAAATGATTCCATTCGATGCCCAGCTTGTGCTTCATTACCCATGCAAGCACGCCCACATTGGGGTTGAACATGAATAGCCACAGGACACCGGCGACCATCGTCGCAACGGCGTAGGGCCATATCATCATTGTCTTGTAGAACGACGAAAATTGTATCTTCTTGTTGGCCTGGGTCGCGAGGAACAGAGCCACCACCATCGACAGTACCGCAACGGCACCCGCGAAGGCGACGGAAACGCGGAACGATTCACCGTATGCGTATGAAGGATCAGTGAACAGCCTCGTATAGTTCTCGAAACCCACGAAAATAATCCGTCCACCGAAAGGGTCCTGCAGGAAAAACGACTGCCAGACGCCCTGGAGCGAAGGCCAGAAGAAAAACACGAAAACGATGACCATTTGCGGCAGGACGAGGAGGTATGGAAGCCCCTTTTCTTCGAATTCGTATTGTTGAGTCATGAAGCATCCTGAATTAAAGATTACGGGACCGGTCCAGGACCGGTCCCGTAGAAATGATGGTAGCTTAAAACCTACTTATTCAGTCTCTGGAACTCCCGGAGCTGGGCGTTTCCGTAGAGAACCATCCTGGCCAGTCCGTCTTTCACGGATATCTTGCCGGCGAGAATGTCTTCCCAGGTCTGATCCTCGACCTCGCGGATGCTAGCGAAGTTACCGAAACGGATACCCATGGAATTCTTGGTCGGCGCCTTGTTCAGGAGCTGCTTGATCGCGATTTCCGGGCCTGGATTGGTGACATAGAAGCCCTGAGACTTGGTCAGCTCGTAGGCGGCCGTGGTTATCGGCAGGTAGCCGGTGTTCTGGTGCCAGAGGGCCTGAATCTCGGGGGTCGACAGGAAGGTAAAGAACTCCGCTATTCCTTTGTACTCATTCTTTGACTTGCCGCCGAACACCCAGAGGCTCGCGCCGCCGATGATCGAGTTCTGGGGAGCGCCGGCCACTTCGGGATAGTACGGAAGGCGCGCAACGCCGAAGTCGAACTTGCAGGTGTTCTTGAAGTTGGCATAGCCGCCGATCGACTCGAAGTGCATACCGACCTGGCCCGAGGTAAAGAGCGGGTTGGCTTTGTTCTCTCGCCCGCCGTAGATGAATACCTTGTCCTTGCTCAGCTGGTAGATTGTCTCGAAATGCTTCAGGGTAAGTGGTGTATTGAAGGTGAGCACGGTGTCGAGGCCTTCAAAGCCGTTCGACTTGGAGCCGAAGGGCTGGTTGTGCCACGCGGAGAAGTTCTCCAGCTGTATCCAGGATATCCAGTTCGTGGAGAAGCCACCCTCCATACCCGAAGCCTTGAGCTTCTTGGCCACTTCGAAGAATTCGGGCCAGGTGACCGGGGGCTTATCGGGATCCAGTCCGGCCTTTCGGAAAGCGTCCTTGTTATAGTACATGACCGATGTGGAGGAGTTGAACGGGAGAGAGAGCATCTCACCCTTGGCGGTCGAATAGTAGCTCGTGATCGTCGGAATGTAGATCTTCGGATCGAACTTCTGTCCCGTTTCCTTCATCAGCTGGTATACCGGTTTGATGACGCCCTTGGCTGACATCATCGTCGCGGTGCCGACTTCGAATATCTGGATGATCGCAGGAGCCGATTTTGCGCGGTAGGCAGCGATTCCGGCGGTCATGGTGTCGATGTACGATCCCTTGAATACCGGGTTGATCTTGTACAAGGACTGGCTGGCATTGAACTTGTCGGCGATGATCTGCACATACTCGGCATTCTTGCCGGTCATTGCATGCCAGAAGTCCAAGCCGATCGGCTGGGCGAATGCTGCCGACGCGATCATGCAAAGCGCGAGGATAGTGAACGAAATCCGTTTCATTTCTGCCTCCATTGATTCGATTACTCGCCCCAATGGGGCGATTTCTAATAACAGATGATTGTATCCGCTATTGGGGCAGCACGCAACATAATAATGGAAAAAACGCGAAGGCGTGCCCACGAAGGACATCCCTTGAAAATAAAAGCGGCGCCCCGAAGGACCCCGCCGATTCGATAGTGGAAAGCTTACCCGATAATCTCGATAACCTGACCGGAAGCCACGGTTCGGCCGCCTTCGCGGATAGCGCCGCGCGCGTACAGCGCGCACGTCAATCCATTCACATCGATAACCGCGAAGGCGGCTCGCAAAAAAAGGCGCGCCGTCATGGCGCGCCTCTCATCAGAAT
>SPCK01000040.1 GCA_004525355.1 Spirochaetales bacterium | reverse complement strand
GCGCTTGGTCATGAAGGCGTAAGCGACCCAGGACAGTGCGGCGATTCCCATGAACAGGTAGCCGAGCGGTTCCGGGCTTATGCGCAATGATTCGATGACCATAAGTCCCACTCCAAGCGCTGAGAGGATAACTCCGGCTGACTGGGGGATGGAAAGTCTGGTTCCAGAGAATATTCTGTCAGCGAGTACCGTCAATACCGGAATGATCCCGACGATAATGGAGGATTCCGATGCGGACAGCCGCAGTATGCCGTTGTTCTCGCCGAGAAAATATAGCGTAACACCCACCAGGCCGGCGCCTGCCATCAGGGGAATATCCCTGGCGACGAGCCGCGGCATCTTTCGGCGGATAATGAAGAACATGAACAACAGCAGCGATGCCACGACGAAACGGGCCAGGCCAAGACTCATCGGCGGAATCACTTGAACGGTAACCTTGATGCTCAGGAATGAGAATCCCCAGATGAAAGCCGTCAGCGTTGCAAAAAGTACTGCGCCGCGTTTGTTGATCCTCATGGTCGCATCCTATCGCGGTGTCGTCGCGCTGGCAAAGCAGTGATGTCTGACCTGACGATCATATGGCAAACGCCGTGTTCCTGTCACCTATCCAGTATTGATTCAGGAACTTCGAGTCCGGAGCGCGGGATATCCACCGCACCTTTCCATTCCTGCATGCTGCCCGCGAGGCCGCCGAGCTCCGAAAACAGATCATCGAGATCGCTATATCGGCCCGTGAGAAACCGGGACGCAAGTGAGATCATGTGTTCGTGGCCAAGATTTTCCAGGAGGAAAGCGCTGAAATCGCTGGCAGCACGATAGAAGGCGGAGGATTTCGGCGGTTCGTTGAAAGTAGCCAGCCATATGATGCGTTCTTTCAGGTACATGGGTGCGTCAGGATCGGCATAGGCGGCCGCCACCCGGTCGCCATAACCTTCCAGGGTGGAAGATACTCCCCCCGAGTCGGCGGCGATCTCGGCTGCGTCGGTAACGAACATGGCCATCGTCTCATCGACAAAGCGGAACGCATACCAGGTTTCCGCATCGAAGCCCGCGTCGTTGTCCATTGCCGCTGCCAGCTTCGGCGGTATGTTGCGGGTGGCCAGGCCGTGGGCATACCCATGCAGGATCGACCTTCGCCAGTCCCCTTCCACCGTCATGAAGATATAGTTGCCATCCCTTGAGGTAATCGTGTCAGCGATGAGTTCGTTTGCGTACAGGTTCAGGCTGATATTGCGAAACAGCATGAAATCGGAGGACGAGACGCCGCGTAGTCTTCTGCTGACCAGGTGATCGCCCGCATTGATCACGCCGTAATTGCGATCGGTAACGAAGTAGGCTGTGGGTTGGTCTCCCGGATCGAGGATTATCCCCAGTCGGGCCAGGGTTCCCGCAGTTGCATCCGTCAATCCCTCGATCAGCTCTGTGCGCTTTGTGGTTGACACGTACCTGTCTATGAACACGGCCGATGGTCCTGTCTCACTGAGCCTGAAGCTGCTCTGCGTTGCATCGGATACGATATAGACAATAGTGCTCACCATGAAAATCGCCATGGCGACGATTCCAGTCTTGCGGAGCGTATCTTCCAGTTTCCTGTCCATGAGACTCCCTTTGTAGGCGTGTACGCAATCATACTGCGGTGATGATCGATACGTCCTCGCTATGAGGATACACGGAAGAAACACGCCGGGCAATCCGTACCCGGTCAAGGTCGATTGCTTTCGGGTTTGACCATGAACCCGATTCATCGCATAATGGGCCATCGGGTGCGGCTCGCCTCAGCGGAAATTTCGCGCAAGCGGACCTCCTCCCGCACACCAAAAAAGGAGAGTACCATGTCCGATCTCAAGGAACGCTTTGCCGCGCTCGGTGTTGGCGTACCGGAAGTATATCTGCCTGCCCCGGGAACAGACTATCCTGCATGGGCGGTCGTCGCATGTGACCAGTATTCAAGCGAGCGGGAATATTGGGAACGTGTTTCGCTACTCGTCGGCGAGGCGCCCAGCACCCTCAACGTGATTTTTCCCGAATGTTACCTTGAAGATGACGATAAGGCCGAACGGGTCGTGCGTATTCAAGCATACATGAAGAAGTATCTTGCCATGGGAATCTTGCGTAAGCAAGAACCGGGTTTCGTGCTCGTCGAACGAAAAACGCCCTATGAGAAGTATCCACGCAAGGGTTTGGTCATTGCAGTGGACCTTGAGGCATATCAATATGGCAAGGACGTCACCAGCAAAATCAGGCCGACTGAAGGAACCATCGTTGAACGCTTGCCGCCTCGCATGGAGATCCGAAGGGGCGCGCCGCTGGAAGTACCGCACATCATGCTGCTCATTGACGATCCAGACAGGACCGTCATCGAGCCGTTGCATGACAAGATGGACGCTCTGCCCGGCCTGTACGACTTCGATTTGATGACGGGCTCGGGGCATGTCCGTGGCGCTCATGTCGCAGATCCCGTCGATTTGGAGAAGCTGGCCGGCGCTCTCGAGCGGCTTGCCAATGCCAAGGTGTACGAGGACAAGTACGGATCCGCCGATGTGCTTTTATTCGCCGTCGGCGACGGCAACCACTCGCTGGCCACGGCCAAGGCCGTATGGGAAGAGACCAAGAAGACCCTGGAGGGCGATCCCGGCTTGACGAGCCATCCTGCTCGCCATGCCTTGGTTGAACTGGTGAACATCTACGACGAGGGGCTTCCCTTCCATCCCATACACCGGGTGCTGTTCAAGGCGGACAAGAAGAGCCTGGTCGCGGATCTCGTAAAAGCGGGCGCGATTCTGGAGCCGATGCCGTTCGCTGATGCGGTAAAGATGACCGACGACTATCGAGGGCCGGAACATCGTTTTGTATACGTTTCCGATACGGAAGCGGGATTGATGCGCTTTCGCGCGCCCACGGACAAGCTCGCGACCGGAACCCTGCAGGTGCTCCTGGACGCGCACCTGAAGGATCATTCATCTACAGGCATAGATTATATCCATGGCACCGAAAGCCTTGAAGCTTTGGCAAGGAAACCGGGGAATTTCGGTTTCTACCTGCCGCCGATAGACAAAGGCAGCTTCTTTGGTACGATAATCCGTGATGGAGTAATGCCGCGCAAGACCTTCAGCATGGGTGAGGCTCCGGAAAAACGTTTCTATATTGAAGCAAGAAAAATAGTACTGTAAGCGCCAGTCCGGGCGCCCTGGATGCCGTATCGGTCGTTCAGGGCGCCTTTCTTATTATCGCTCGCGACGCTGCCTGACCATTTGTTCGACGAAAGAGGCCGTTTCCGGTGTCTGGATCCACGCGTTCATGGTATCCCGTAGTTCGACGTCGTTTTCACGGAGGAGGAATACCACGCTCATTTCGGTGCCGGTTTCGAAGCAGGATACGAGTTTTCCCGAAAAATAGTTTTCCGAGAGATAGGCTCCAACGAGCCGCTCGGTGATGGCGCAATCAGCCCTCTGCCAGATTACTGCAGCAAAGGCCTCGAGATCGTTGTTGATAACGATGGGCTCGCAGCCGGATCCCAGCAGGCAGTCGAAGACATATGATCCTTTCTGTGCCGCAACGCGAACACCCTTGAGGTCGGACATGCTTCGCAGGGTAGCCTTTTGAGACTCATAGGCGAAGATGGTCGGCTTGAATTTTGCAAAGGGAATTGTGGGAATAACCGGCTTGTCGGAGAAGAACGCGTTCGGCCAGCCGACGTTCGCGAGGATCCGTATCGAACCGGAGAATAGGTCATCCAGAGCGTTGGCGAACTGGCTCGGCTTGAACTCCGGCGACATGCCGGCCTGTTGCATGAATCGGCGGGCCAGCTCGATAGTGATCCCGGCCGAATGCCCTTCGCCGATGTATACCCATGGCGGGTAGGTCACGTCGTGTCCGATTGGTACTGTCTCGGTCGCGGTTTCCTTCTCATCCAGTTGGACAATCGAATGGTTCAAGTCGTTGATTGCAAGCTTGAGCTTTCTGGACGATTTCAGGATCTCGATTGAGGAAATCTTCTGGCGATCGAGGTTTCCCTTTATCAATTCCGAGCTCTCGGTGAGGAGGTTGACCGCTTCGGTCAGCTTGGACATCGATAGCGCGATGTGTTCGGCGCTTCGCGTCTGGGTCAGCAGGGATTCGCTGATATCCTTCATGTCTCCTGCCGCATCCGACATTGAACCCGTACTTCGTTCCTGCTCGCTACGGGATTTATCCATGCGCTGAGCCAGCTCGTTCTTGCCCTCTTCAATCGCTTTGAGCCCACTCGTCGCGTCATTCATACCCGAACGAAGTTCCTTGAGCAGGTGGGATGCCGCGTCGGTCAGATTCTTGCTTTTTTCAGCGAGGTTCTTGACCTCGTTGGCGACTACCTTGAACCCCTTGCCGTGTATGCCTGCCCGAGCAGCTTCTATCGCGGCGTTGAGGGAGAGGAGGTTGGTCAGGTCCGAGATTTCCTCGATCGCCTTGAGCGTACCGTCTATCTTGTCTACCGCCTCGGACAATCGCTTGAACATCGACATGAAGCCGCTGAAACGTTCGTCCATCCGCTGCAATGCCTTGCCACCCGACTCTATCGCTCCAAGGGATGCACGGGATGACTCGTCGGCCTCGGTCAGCCTGGTGCCAGCCTTCGTTGCCGACGCTGAAATATTTACCGAACTCGCCCGGAGCGCGCCGAGTTCTCGGTCAATGGAGCGCGTCGCCTCCAGATTGGCTGAACTTGAGTTCAGGGTTTCCTGGAAGAAATCCGCGGTCAGCCCTGATTCCATGGTCAGGGACCAAAGATGGTCGGACAGGTCCCGATGCAGTTCCTTGAATATCTGCGAGCTGTGCGCGATTTGATCAAGGGTAAGATTGCTGTCTCGATTCGATTCCATCACCATTGCCTCCATTATTCGGAGTTCGATGTAACTGACGGGTATACGCTCGCACTCGCGTATTTATGACTATCAAGTTAATTATTGCACAAAAACAGGCTTGCTGATACTTTTCCTGCGCTTTTCCTATTGATATAGCGGACTTCCTGGATTCCAGGAGTCTTTGGAAAAAACCGCCCCGGAAATTCCGGAGCGGTTCTGGGTGAGCAGGTATCCCGGTCAGTCAGGATCGTTGTACAGGAAGCAGGCTACCTGATGGCCAGGACCGGCATCCTTGAGCGTGGGGATGCTGTCGTTGCATTTGTCCATGCGGTGCTGGCAACGATCGGAAAAATAGCAACCGGTCCGTACCTTGTCCGGTGACGGTACGTCCCCGGTCAGGATGATGCGTTGGCGCTTTCGCTCTACGGCGGGATCGGGGATGGGAGCCGCGGACAACAAGGCCTGGGTATAGGGGTGCAGGGGCTTCTTGTATAGCTCCGCGGAGTCGGAGATTTCGACGATGACGCCCAGGTACATGACCGCGATGCGATTGGAAATGTACTGGATAACCGCCAAGTCATGGGCTATGAACATGTAGGTCAGCCCGAATTCCTCCTGAAGGTCTTTGAAGAGGTTCAATATCTGCGACTGGATGGATACGTCCAGCGCGGATACGGGCTCGTCGCAGAGCATGAGGTCGGGCTTGAGCGCCAAGGCGCGGGCTATGCCGATACGCTGGCGTTGGCCGCCGGAAAACTCGTGCGGATAGCGATTCTTGAAAAACCGCGACAGTCCAACGCGTTCCAGAAGCTGTTCTACGCGCTCGTCGATCTCGGTCTTGGTCATGGTGAGCAGACCAGCCTTGTTGAAGATGCGCAGGGGTTCAGAGATGATATCGCGGGTCGTCATGCGCGGATTGAGTGACGCATAGGGATCCTGGAAGACGATCTGCATATCCTTGCGAGCCGACATGAGCTCATTGGACGGCAGGGTAACCAGGTTTTTGTCCTTGAGCATGACGCTACCCGCGGTCGGCTTGTGCAGCTGGGCAACGGCGCGCAGGGTTGTTGATTTGCCGCAACCCGATTCACCCACGAGCCCGAGCGTTTCGCCCTTCTTGATGCTGATGTCTACGCCGTCAACGGCATAGATATAGCCCTTCTTGCGGTTCAGGAGCGAGCCGGAATGGAAGGGGAAGTGCATTTTCAGCCCGCGCACTTCTAGCAGGTTTTCGTTGTTCTCCATTTACTTCCCCTCCCCGTATAGCCAGCAGGCGACGCTTCTTTCGCTTCCGATATCCACGGCAGGGGGGTATTTGCTCTTGCAAATGTCCATGGCGCGGTCGCAGCGAGGGAAGAACGGACAGCACTCGGGCAAGTTTATTACGTTGGGCGGTTGGCCGGGTATGGAGTACAGCCGCTGTTTGTTTGTCCGGTCCAGGCGCGGGACACTCTTGATCAGGCCAATGGTATAGGGATGTTTGGGATCTGCGAATATCTCGTCCGCGTTTCCACGTTCCACTATACGCCCGGCGTACATGACGCAGATATGGTCGCACATGCCGGCTACCACGCCCAGAGAGTGGGTGATCAGGATGACGGCCGTGCCAAGACGTTCCGAAAGCTCGTTGATCAGGTCCAGAATCTGCGCCTGGATGGTGACGTCCAGGGCGGTAGTCGGCTCGTCGGCAATCAGGATCTCCGGGTTGCACGACAGCGCCATAGCGATCATGACGCGCTGGCGCATGCCGCCGGAAAACTGGTGCGGGTACTGGTCGATACGCTTCTCGGGTGCGGGAATACCAGCAAGCTTGAGCATATCGATGGCCTTAACCTTCGCTGCCTTCTTGTCCAGTCCCTGATGGAGCACGATGGTCTCAATCATCTGGGTACTGATCCTGAGGAAGGGGTTGAGGCTGGTCATGGGGTCCTGGAAGATCATGGAGATCTTGTTGCCGCGCAGCTCGCGAATCTCGTTGTCGGACATGGCAAGGATGTCCTTGCCTTTGAAAAGCACCTCGCCGCCGGCGATACGGCCGGGGGGAGAGGGTATCAGTCTCATGATGGCAAGATTGGTTACGCTCTTGCCGGAACCGGACTCGCCCACGATGCCAAGGGTCTCACCTTTTCGAAGGTTGAAGCTCACGCCGTCAACAGCCTTCAGGAGCCCCTCGTCCAGCTTGAAATAGGTCTTCAGGTCCTTGACCTGGAGTATGACGTCATCGGTCATTCGACGGTCTCCTTAGACTTAAGTGCGGTTCTTGCTCTGCGGATCGAGGGCATCGCGCAGGCCGTCGCCGAGGAAGTTCATCGCGAACAGGAAGATGGTCATCGACAATGCCGGGACCAGCAGACGCCACGGGTAGAGTTGCATGCCCTGTACGCCTTCGGCCACCAAGGTGCCCCAGGACGCGTAGGGCGCGGAAACGCCCAAGCCTAGGAACGACAGGAAGCTCTCGTTCATGATGAAGCTGGGGAATGACAGTGAAGAGTATACGATGATGATGCCCATCGTGTTGGGAAGCAGGTGACGGAAGATTATTCGGCCTGAACCCGCGCCCATCGACCTGGCCGCCTCTACGAACTCGGAGTTCTTCAGGCTGATAATCTGACCGCGTACGACGCGGGACATGGTCAGCCATGATACCAATGCGATGGCGAAGAAGAGGATGATGATATTGATCGGGAGCCCGAGAACCGTCGCGTTGGTCGAGTCCTTGATCATGGACATGATGATGATCACTACCAGCATGTATGGCAGGCTGTACATGATATCCACAAAGCGGCCGATCAGGTTGTCAACCCAGCCTCCCAGATACCCGCCCAATGCGCCCAGGAGGATGCCGATCAAGCCGGCGGTCACCGTGCCCACGATACCGATCATCAGCGATATCTGCCCGCCGTAGATCGTTCGCGCCAGCATGTCGCGTCCAAGGTAATCGGTTCCCATGATATATACGCGTTTATGGATGGGATTGGTGTTGACTTCCAACTTGACTTGGGCGATCTCGGCGGTTACACGGTCAAGATCGCGCTTGAGGTCTTCGCGTCCTGTATTGGCCAGTGCGTCCACGAGTTCTACCTGACGCGTTTCCAGTTTTTCCAGCGCGACCACGCCAGACGGCCTGAAGGAAGGAGGCAGGTTGGCATGCAGGAGTTCCTGGTCGGTGTAACTGTAGAAAGGCAGTATGCCCGCGCCGAAAGTGATCAGCAGGTAGATACCTACCACCCACATGCCGATCACGGCCATCTGGTTGCGCCGCAGTCGTTTCCACGCATCCGCCCACAACGAAACCGGTTTGACGTACTGGTTGAACTCGTTGACGGCGTTATCGTTTTTCTTGTTGAGTACCGGCATTCTGGTACGCTCCTTACTTGTAGGAGATGCGCGGATCGAGGAGGCCGTACAGGATGTCCACGATGAAGTTCGCGCTGATGAGGATGAGGGAGTACACGATAAGATCGCCCATGATCAGGGTATAGTCACGGTTGAAAGCGGCCTGTACGAAAATGTTCGCTATCCCCGGTATGACGAAGATTCTCTCCACTACTACGGAGCCGATCACAATGCCGCTGAAGGCCGGCCCGAGGAAGGTTACCACCGGCAGGAGGGCGCCCTTGAGAACGTGCTTTACGATGACGACCGAATCCTTGAGCCCTTTGGCCTTGGCCGTGCGTACGTAGTCCGACCTGATCACTTCGATGATGGAGCTTCTGGAGAGGCGGGCAATATACGCGAAGTAGGGGAACATGAGCGTTGTTACTGGCAGGATGACGGTCGCCCATCCAGCCCGGCTGTTGACCCAGCCGGATGTCGGGAGCCATTTCAGGACCAACGCGAATACAAGCATCAATACCGGGCCGATCACGAAGAGCGGTATCGATATACCCAATACGGCAACCGACATTGCCAGGTAATCCGGCCATTTATTTTGTTTAAGCGCAGAGAGTATCCCGACGGAAACGCCGAGGATCAGGGCTACTGCCAGTGACATGAAGCCCAGCGTTGCGGAAACGGGAAATGCCGTACCGATCAATTCGTTGACCGTTTGGTCCTTGTACTTGAAAGAAGGGCCGAGGTCGAATTGCAGTACGTTCCCGACATAGCGGAAGTACTGGTTCAGAAGCGGCTCGTCCATGTGATACTTCTTCATCAAGTTCTGAAGTATCTCTGGCGGAACTTTCTTCTCGCGTGAGAACGGACCGCCTGGAGCAAGCCGGATGAGAAAGAAACTGAGCGTCACGATGATGAACAACGTGGGGATAACGCTCAGAAATCTTCTGACGATGAATCTTGACATCGTAGCCTCGCTTGGATGGGGTGCGAACCCGAGGCAGGGTATCGGGTTCGGTGCGTCGCGATACCCGAAAGCGGCAGGGCAAAGGGGTGTCGGCGGCGCTTGTTGTGAAAGTATATCCTCATTGTAAAAAAAGCGCTACTGCCAATTAGCTTGTATGGTGCTTTTTGAAATGACGTTTCAGCAAATAAAAAGGACCGCCCGTGCGGGCGGCCCTTGACGTCAGCTTTGGCCTGACGAGACCTGGTGCTTACTTCTTGGGAGCGACGAACTTCACGTTGTGGGCGCCGAGCGGGTTGGCATACCAGCCGTCCCACTTGGACAGGTCGATCATGTCCTGTTCCACGTAGTGGTAGAACGGGATGGTGTGTTGATCCTGGGTAACGAGGATTTCCTCGGCCTGGCGGAGAGTGTCCATGCGGGCAGCGCCATCGGGCATGGTGGCGGCCTGGCGAACCAGCGCGTCGTACTGCGGGTTGCTGTACAGACCGTCGTTCAAGCCGGAGCCGGTAAGGAACATGTCGAGGAAGGTGTTGGGATCGAGGTAGTCACCGACCCAGCCAGCGCGGCAGATCTGGAAGTCATGGGAGTTCTGGCGGGTGTCGAGGAAGGTTCCCCACTCCTGGTTGGTCAGGGCGATCTCGATGCCGAGATTCTGCTTCCAGTTCTCCTGAGCCCACTCGGCGATCTTCTTGTGGCCTTCGCTGGTGTTGTACAGCAGGGTTATCTTGGGGAAACCCTTGCCATCAGGATAGCCAGCCTCGGCGAGAAGCTTCTTGGCTTCCTCGAGGTTGTAGGCGTTGCCCTTGGCGGGAGTATAGCCTGCCATGACAGGGACCATGGCAGAGGTGGCCAGCTGGCCGCCCTTGGTTACCTTGTCGACCAGTTCCTGCATGTTCAGGGAGATGGTCATGGCCTTGCGGACGCGGACGTCATCGAAAGGTTTGCGGGTCATGTTGAAGATGTAGTAGTAGGTGGCAACCTGGGGAGCTACCTCGTAGTCCGGGCGGAGCTTGATCTCGTCGATCAGCTCGAGCGGTACGCCAGTGGACCAGTCAACTTCGCCGGCCTTGTACTTGTTGTATGCGGTCAGGGCATCCTCGATGGGGAGGAAGGTGACCTTGGAAAGCTTGACGTTCTTGGCATCCCAGTACTTGGGATTGGCAACCACGGTCAGGGATTCCTGGGGTTTCCACTCTGAGAGTATAAACGGACCATTGCATACGAAATTCTCCGCCTTGATCCAGTCTTCGCCCTTGGCGTTGATGGTGTGCATGGGGAGAATGGCGAACGCGTAGTGGGCCATCATGTCCACGGCGTAGGCCATCGGACCAACGAGTTCGACCTGGAAGGTCCGCTCGTCGACGGCCTTGATGCCAAGGGCTTCCTTGCCGGCCTTGCCGGAGTTGTAGTCTTCGGCGCCCTTGACGACCATGTTGACCATGAAGGCGTATTCAGCGCCGGTGGCCGGGTCAAGGGTTCGGACCCAACTGTCAACCACTGTCTGGGCGGTGATGGGGGTCCCATCGGACCAGTTGGCCTTGCGCAGTTTGAAGGTGAGGGTCAT
>SPCK01000450.1 GCA_004525355.1 Spirochaetales bacterium | reverse complement strand
TGCCCAGAGGGGGACTTGAACCCCCATGCCGGTAAAGGCACTAGTACCTGAAACTAGCGTGTCTGCCAATTCCACCATCTGGGCGGGGAATTGCGGTGCCCGGATTGTATATACCGGAATCCGGCCGAAAGTCAAGTGCGCGGGCGTGGCAAGCATGGTGAGTGGTTTCGGAATAGTATACGCATGGCTATCGACCATGCTACCATTCATCGAGGTTTCATTATATGCGCGTTCGAGTATATGTTCCGCCGTTTGCAGACAGCTCGTCCCTCGATCCTGATGGTAGCGTGACGCTGCCCGAGGGATCAACCCTGGACGACCTGTTGCGCATCCTGAAAGTACCGTTCAGGCGGGGCGCGGCTTGCCTCTGCATGGTCAACTGCCAAAAAACAACGGTGGACAGACGACTCGCTGACGCTGACGTAATTTCATTCTTTTCCCTATTGTCGGGCGGTTGACGGGAGGCCGGATGAGCGGATGCATGGGCAAGGTATTGATCGTGGATTTAAGCTCCGGTTTGATACGGGAGCGCGCTATCGCCGCCGGGTCATATCGCGACTGGATCGGCGGGGCCGGCCTGGCTGCCCTCCTGCTGACGGAACTGATACCCGGCGGGGCTGATCCGTTGGGTCCGGACAATGTCCTGGCCTTCATGCCTGGCAGGCTGACCGGTACCGGGGCGGTCATGACCGGCCGTTGGACGGTATGTACCAAATCGCCGCTTACAGGCGGATGGGGCGACGCCAACTGCGGAGGAACGCTCGCGCCCGAGATCAAGCGCTGCGGCTGGGACGGCATCCTGTTCCGGGGCATCGCCGTGTCTCCCGTGCTGTTCGTAGCCGACGAAGCGGGACCACGGCTCGAGGACGCATCTTGTTTCTGGGGACTCGACGCCGTGGAAACAGAAGAACGTCTCGCGGCCGCGCACGCGGGCAGACGCAAGCCTGCCGTGGCCGCGATAGGACCAGCAGCCGAACGCCTTTCCCTCATTTCCGGCATTTCAAACGACGGCGGCCGATATGCGGCCCGCTCGGGCGTCGGCGCGGTCATGGGCTCAAAGCGACTCAAGGCCATCGTGCTGTCGGGGTCGATCAAGATCCCCTGTTCGGATCCTGCCCGGGTCAAGGTATTATCCGCAAGCTACGCGGCCAAGATGAGTGGCATCAATTTCCCATCTTTTGTAAACGGCAGATTCCTGCCACTGATGGGCCACGCCCTCGGCATGAAGACCGTGTTTCCCATGGACGGCATCATGGCGGCGGGCATCTTCAAGAAGTGGGGCACCATCTACAACAACACGGCCGGACTGGTGAACGGAGACTCGCCTGTACGCAACTGGAGCGGCTCGGTCAAGGACTTCGGGACGCTGCACTACCGCCGGCTGGACCCCGATCGCATCATCGCCAGAGAAACGAAGAAGTACAACTGCTACTCGTGCGTCATAGGCTGCGGCGGTATCTGCGAGGCAAGCGGAACAGGCGCAGCCGGCTCGCACATGCACAAGCCCGAATACGAAACCTGCTGCGCCTTCGGCCCCCTCCTCCTCAACCATGACCTCGATTCCATCTTCCTGTGCAACGACCTGTGCAACCGCTCCGGATTCGACACGATTTCAGCGGGAGCCACCGTGGCATTCGCGCTTGAATGTTGGGAACGAGGTATCATCACGGCTGCGGATACGGGCGGGCTGCAACTGCGCTGGGGCGATTCGTCGGCCATCGTCGCTCTCCTCAAGATGATGATAGCGCGCGAGGGGATTGGCGATATTCTCGCGGACGGCGTTGCCAGGGCGGCCGAGCGCATCGGAAAGGGAGCCCAGGCGTTCGCCGTACACGCGGGCGGCCAGGAGCCGGGCATGCACGACGGACGATTCGACCCGATGATGGCTACCATGTTCGCCGCCGACCCGACACCGGGAAGGCATACCATCGGAGCCGCCGCGTACTACAACGTCTCCCACCTATGGGACCACGTATCCTGGGCCCCTGCCGTGACGCGACCCTATCCCAAGGCCGACGAGTACGATGCGACAGAGGTCGAAGCCATGAAGGCAGCCGCCATGGGAGTGTTCAAGCAGGTGCTGGACGCCGCCGGCGGCTGCCTCTTCGCCCTGACGACCGGCCTGCAGCACTGGCGGATATTCGATATGCTGAACGCGGCCACCGGCGAGTCGCGAACGCCTGACGCATGGATGGAGGCCGGCAAGCGCATCCACTCGGCACGAGCGGCGTTCAATGCCCGACATCGTCCCCGGGTCGTCGGCGAACGCTCGGATGGACCTGCGTCAGGGTATTCCTTCAATCCACGCATCGCGGGCAACCCACCCATGGA
>SPCK01000077.1 GCA_004525355.1 Spirochaetales bacterium | reverse complement strand
CCGGGCTGCCCGGTCCGCCTCCAGGCGGTACCCCGCCTTCCGGAAACGCACTTCGACGAAAGCGACCAGGACGATCCCCTGCACGAGGATTCCGACAGCCCCGTGCCTGGGCTGACGCACCGCTATCCCGACCGCGTCCTGCTCCTGGTCACCCACATCTGCTCGATGAACTGCCGTCACTGCACACGCAGGCGTATCGTCGGCGAAGAAGACGCCAACATGCTCGATCACCAGATCGACGCGGCGATCGAGTATATCAGGAAGACGCCGATTGTCCGCGACGTGCTCATCTCCGGAGGGGACCCCCTGGTCATGTCGGACGAGAAGCTCGAGGGGATCATCGCCAAGATAAGGGAGATACCCCACGTCGAGATCATACGCATCGGGACGCGTACGCCGGTAGTCATGCCCCAGCGCATCACCGACGACCTGGTCAACATGCTCAAGAAATACCATCCGCTGTACATCAATACGCATTTCAACCACCCCAAGGAAATTACTGCGGAGGCGCGCGAAGCGTGCCGCAAGCTGGCGGATGCTGGCATTCCGCTGGGCAACCAGAGCGTGCTCCTGCGGGACATCAACGACTGCCCGGTATTAATGAAGAAACTGGTCCAGAAACTGCTGACGATACGCGTCAAGCCGTACTACATCTACCAGTGCGACCTGTCTCGCGGCATCAGCCATTTCCGCACGACGGTGAGCAAGGGTATCGAGATCATCGAGAACTTGCGCGGCCATACCTCTGGCATGGCGGTTCCGACCTTCGTGGTGGACGCGCCCGGCGGCGGCGGCAAGACGCCGGTCATGCCCAGCTACCTCATCACAAGCAACGACAAGCGTGTCGTACTGCGCAATTACGAGGGCGTCATCACGACGTACGACGAGCCGCACGAGTACCACGAGGATTGCGGCAAGTGCCGAATCTGTTACGACGAGGTCCAGCTGAACGCCACCTGCGGCGTGGCCAGGCTCCTTTCAGGCGACGAGAAGACGCTCGAGCCCAAGGGTCTCGTGCGCGCTGCCCGGAACATCGCCGACCTGACTCCCCGCGGTAAACGGTAGCCGAGATGCGACCGCGAAGTTTGCGCCGGACACGAAGGAAGATTTGCGGAGCCTGTAATCAGGCTTCTATTTCCCGTCGTGCTCTCCGGGTTCCTCGCGGTTTTTTCCAGTATTCGACGGACGAGAATCATGCTCGACGCTCCTGAGGATTTCCTGGGTTTCGTGACGTTCATTACGGGGCCAGAGAAGCATAGCGGAAAGACCACATTCATGAATCATGCGGCCAGGCTTGTCCGGCAGGCCGTACATGCGCGCGGCCTGAGGCAGCCGGCCTTGATGACCGTCGGTTATGACGGAGAATCGCGCGATTACCTGACCGGGCTGCGCAAACCGGCGGTATTCGTGCAGGCGGGAGACGCTTTCGTGACCGCCGAGCGTTTCCTCCGGTCCGGCGGCGCATCGCCCGAGATCCTGGACGCTGCCCCCGGAGCCACGGCCCTGGGCCGGCTTTGCGTCGCGCGGGCGCGTCGCGATGGCTTCGTCGCCCTGGTGGGGCCGGATGGCAACTCGCAGGTCGACTGGATGTTGGGGCGCATCGTGGAAGGCGGTATCGCGGACACGGTATTTGTGGACGGCGCAATCAACCGCGTCACCCAGGTAGCCGGTCGCGCCGGCGCGCGGCTCGTATACGCACTCAGGATCGACAGGGCAAATCTGGATCGATCGGTCGACAGGCTCGCGCGAATGGCGATGCTGTTGGACCTGCCCGTTGAATCGGGGGACGTAGATTACACCGTGACTGGCGCCCTGACTTCCGAGGCCGCGTCGCGGCTTCCGAGGGAGGCGCGTTTGGTAGCGGTTGAGGATTTTACCAGGATATTTCTTGATAGACGCGAATTGTCCGTCCTCCTTGGGGAGAGACGAGTTGTCGTGAGGCATCGACCGGATTTCGCCGGTTTTTCGGTAGCGACGCGGGCGGTAGACGATTGCGCGGTATTGGAAAAATGCCGCGATATTCCGTTCATGGGTGCGAGCCTGGCGGACTCGCTTTCGTTCAATCCGTATGAAGAGCGGGCTGCCTTTGGAGGCACGTTGTGAAGGACGCGTGGAATTTTGCGCAGATGGATGATTATTGGCGACGCTACGAACCGCTGACCCCATGGGGCCAGGACCACCGCGAGGCTCGGCGCGTCCTGGTCGACGAGAAGGAGATTCAGGATCGGCATGATGACATAGACGTGGCTGCGCAATTCCTCGCGGACGCTGCGGCCAACCCGGTGTCATTGGATCGACTGGCTTATCACCTCAAGCGTATGCCCCGCCTGCCGCTTGCAGAGAAAGATGAGTACGAGCTCATCGAGTTGTTCCAGGTCAAGAAATTCCTGGCCAATTACCGCGGGGTTCTCTCGGTTCTGGATGACCGGACCCGCGGGCGTTTCAATCTGGTACCTGCCTGCCCCGGATTGGCCGCTGAGCTCGATCGCGGAGGTTCCGATGCCGAGACGTTCTACCTGGCCGACTCGTACGATCCTGGCCTGGGCGCCTGTAGGGCATCCCTGGCTGCGATCGACGCCGAGATACGGGAAGCCAGGGCCGCGTCGGAGGAGCGGGCAAAGGTCGAGTTCGGCCTGTCTTTCAAGGGCAGGGAGTTCCTCGTCGTGGCCCGTTCGGTCTTTCACGAAGGCGCGCCCGATCCGGTCACATTCCTGATCGATCCCTATGACGATGGGCGTGTCCTCGTGCGGCTCCTCCCGACGGGTTCCGCAGTCGCTGCCATGGAGAAGAGGGAACGCCTTCTGGAGTCGGAGCGCGAAGCTGAGAATGCCGTTATACGCCGATTGTCGGCGCTCGCGAGCAAGGCGATGGCCGAGCTTCGAGGCGCGGTCGCTGCACTTACCCGCTGGGACATAGCCCGGGCCGGGGCCATATTGGCGGACCAGACGGCCTCGATAAGGCCCGAACTGGATTCCAGTGCGATGCTGCTCGAGGAAGCGCGCTTCGTTCCCTGCGCCGACGAATGCAAGGAACTCGGGCTGGAGTACCATCCCTTGAGCGCCCGGTTCGATTCGGGCGCCGTCGTGCTGTTCGGTTCCAACATGGGCGGCAAGACGGTCGCGCTCAAGACGATGCTCTTCATGCAATTGCTGGCGCAGGCCGGGCTTTTCGTGCCGGCACGGCGCTTTTGTAGCCACGTATACCGGCGCGTCGATTACGTCGGCGAGCTGGCGGGCGAACGATTGACCGGCCTATCCGGATTTGGCTTCGAAATATGGCGCTTCCAGGAAGCCTGGCAGCGGAGCGAGGGGGCACTGATCGCATTCGATGAGCCTGCCCGTACCACGGGCTCGCATGAGGCCGAGGCCTTGCTCTCGGCCCTGGTCGAGGCGTACGCGAACGGACGCGGTGCACGCGCCTTCTTCGCCACGCATTTCCGGGGCGTCGCCCGCGTTTCCGGAGCCGAGTACCGGCGCATGCGTGGTCTGGACAGGGCCGCCGCCTGCGAGGCGCTGGACGCTGACGCTCCACTACCCGAGCGCCTCGCCGGGATCAACCGGCACATGCGATACGAGATCGTCGACGATGATGACGCAGCGCAGGGCGAGAGCGACGCTTTGGCTATAGCCACCATGCTGGGCCTGGATTGCGGGCTCGTAGAACGGGCGCAGGATTATTTCAGGAAATCATTACTCCCCGGGTCCGGGGCGGGCGTTTCCACGGGCCATTGACCCCGCATCGGACAACGGAAACCGCGTGTGTGCGCGGTAGATATTGAATCAGACGCTCTGGCATGATCCAGGAGCGCCGCGAGCGCGGAAGCGCATGAAAAGGACGGACTATGCGAACGAAATTGCATTTACCCAAGGATCGCGTCGACTATGCGCGGCAATTGGCCAGGAAAATATCCGCGCCGGTAGCGGACTTCATGGATCGGCACAGCTCGGTGACAGTGGAACGGGCCACACTGAGGCTCGCCGGTGCCGACGGGGCCAACGCGGATGGCATACCGGTTCCCAACCTGGTCGTTGACCAGATACGCGCCGTCGATCCTGTCCTTTTGGAGGACGGTGCAACCATTCGTTACGTGAACGCCTTGGTCAAGTCCGGCGATTCGGTGGAAGCCCTGAACGTGCGAATCGCTGACGGTTTCAACGTGATGAGCCTCCCCCTGGGAGACCGGGCAGCCATCGAGGAAAAGGCCGCGGAGTTGGTGCTCTCCTCCTCCTCGCGCATCAAGGACAATCGCGCCCATCGCGATCGCAAGCTTGAAGAATTTCGCGATCGCAACCACAAGCCCCTGCTGTACCTTATCGTCGCCACCGGCAACATCTACGAAGACGTCAAGCAGGCCAAGGCCGCCGCCGAGCAGGGCGCCGACGTTATCGCGGTAATCCGGACCACGGCGCAGAGCCTGTTGGACTACGTTCCGTTCGGCCCGACGACCGAGGGCTTCGGCGGCACCTACGCCACCCAGGAGAATTTCCGCATCATGCGCGCGGCCCTGGATGAGGTGTGTGAGAAGGAAAAGCGTTATATCCTGCTCACCAACTACGCGTCCGGCCTGTGTATGCCCGAGATCGCCGCAATGGGCGCTCTCGAACGACTGGACATGATGCTCAACGATTCCATGTACGGCATCCTGTTCCGCGACATCAACATGTACCGCACCTTTGTGGACCAGAAGTTCAGCCGCATGATCAACGCACATGCGGGTATCATCATCAATACCGGTGAGGACAATTACCTGACTACCAGCGACGCCTTCGAGAAGGCGTTCACGGTCCTGGCCAGCCAGTTCCTCAACGAAGAGTTCGGGTTTCGCGCCGGGCTTCCGGCAAAGTTGCAGGGTCTCGGGCACGCGTTCGAGATGGACCCGACGATCAAGAACGGCTTCCTGTACGAATTGTCCCAAGCCCAGATGGCGCGCGAGATATTCCCCGAACACCCCCTCAAGTACATGCCGCCGACCAAATTCATGTCGGGCGACGTGTTCAAGGGCCTCGCCATGAACACCCTGTTCAATTTCGTGTCCAAGGCAACCAACCAGGGCATACACCTCCTGGGCATGCTCACCGAGGCGGTGCACACGCCCTTCATGATGGACCGCTACCTGGCTGTGGAGAACGCCACGTACGTGATGAACAGCATGGAGGATTTCTACGACGACGTCGAGTTCCGCAAGGACGGCATCATCGTACGTCGCGCGCACGATGTACTGGACCAGACCATTTCCTTTCTTGAGGAGGTAGAGGCCATCGGTATGTTCGATTCCATAGAGCGGGGACTTTTCGCTGAAGTCAAGCGACCCAAGGACGGCGGAAAGGGCTTCGAGGGCCTCGTGAACAAGGGCCCGGACTACTACAACCCCTTCGAGGAAAACCTCAAGCGCGAGCTCGGGCTCGTCAAATAGGAAAGGATGGCGACTATGCACGTGATTCGGCCGTATGGCGATACAATGGACGACGGCAAGGTACAGCTGTCCTTTACCCTTCCCGTTTCGGATGGGGCCCGGGGCCGGGAGGCCGCACGCAAGCTGGTGCTCTCCTGGGGCTTCAAGGACTGCGAGGTGGTGCATTCCGCTCCGTTGTCCGATGAATTTTCCTTCTACGTCGCCTACGGCAAGACCGAGTCTTCCGTGGATTACGACGCGATGGTGGCCGACCAGGCCAGCGCCGATGCTTCCATGACCATGGATGAGGTGAACGAATATATCCGTAGGGAGATCGGTCGCAAGGTCGTCGTCGTAGGAGCCTGTACCGGTTTTGACGCGCACACCGTGGGCATCGACGCGATCATGAACATGAAGGGCTACAACCATCACTATGGCCTCGAGCGCTATTCGGACCTTGAGGCGTACAACCTTGGCGCCCAGGTTCCCAACGAGAAACTCATCGAGTTCTCGGCGAAGGTGAATGCCGACGCCATCCTGGTCAGCCAGGTGGTCACCCAGAAGGAGACGCATGTTCACAACATGACCGAGTTCATAGAGCTGCTGGAAGCCAAGGGGCTGCGCGATCGCTTCGTTTGCGTTGCTGGCGGTCCGCGTATCGGCAACAAGCTCGCCGTGGAACTGGGTTTCGACGTGGGTTTCGGCCGCGGTACCTATGCCGACGACGTGGCGACGTTCATCGTCAAGAAGCTTGCGGAGAAGAAGCGGCTCTGACACAACGGGGTGATATCTCGCCGCAAGGGCGTCCGGGGTGCCATGACATCCGGACGCTTTCTTTATGAGAGCACCATGTACGGCGCCAACCGTTGGAAGCGGTTGTGTTACTGGGGCTGAAAGACTAGCAGGTTGTTGGAATAGTCTGTTACTATTCCAACAATCTTAGCTATACTCGCAAATCATACGGTTTGCTACACACTGGCGACACTTCGGACGTGTTGAAAATACCTCCTCCGCGGGTTTTTAACACCTTACTGGATTACAGTATACCGGGACGAAGGGATGACAAACGCTGGTACAGAAGGAGGAACCCATGAACGGAAAACACATGACGCACGTTCTGGCCGTCGCGGCGGCCGGCGTCATGGCGTTCGCTTGTTCACCCGAACCGGTCCATGTCGCCATCATGACCAAGCTTGAAGCAGGTTCCCTGGTAGGATCGAGCGAGGTCAACGCGGCGCACATGGCCATCGAGGATATGGGTATGAACGGCATGGTCGTAGTAGACGCGTATGACGATGGCTGGATACCTGAAAAGACAGAGCTAGCCTGGGATTCGATCCGAAAGGATGGCATAGACCTTGTCATCACCAGCCATGTCTCATCGTGCGCCATCGCCCTGGCAAGGCTGGCGGCTGATCAGGATGTGCTGATTTTCGTCACGGGCGCGACGACGACCGAGCTAACGGGAAAGGCCGATCGTTTCGTCCGGAACGTACCAGACTTGAATGACGAACAGACCGATATCGCCGCCTGGGTGCGTGCCAAGGCTCCCGCCAGCATACTGATCGTTTGCGATACGGACAACGACGCTTACACGAAGCCCGCCCTGAAGGTTTTCACCAGCGAGTTGGGAGGCATCCCCTGGAGAACGGTTTCTGTATCAATGCGGGCCATCGACGCCGATGCCGTGCGCGCAGGCATGGAGGCCGCGCCATATGATCTGCTGTATTTTCTGATTGGCGGGTACTTGAGCACCACGGGTGTGCTGGCGCAGCTTGGCAGGCTCGTCCAACCTGAGTGCGTGGTGCTCTTTACCCCCTGGATGAAGACGCCGGCATTACTGGAAACGGCCGGGTCGGCCCTTGATGGCGCCTATCTGCCATCGTTCTACCCGGCGCGCGGAACGGATTCCCGCGTGGATTCGTATATTGATCGATACAAGGCTAAGTATGGCTACGCCCCTACCTTCATCAGCCTGAACGTATATTCCGCAATGGAGATTCTCCTTGACCGGATCAGGCAAGGCATCCGCAGTCCCGGGAAGATCCTCGATTCCATCGTCGGTACCGAAGTACAGACATCTTTCGGGCCGCTTTCATTTGACCGTTATGGAGATAATCAACGACCTGTCTACATGATAGACGACATAGCCGGGGAATTCTGAAGATGGGGCAATCGGTACGGCGTATTCACGCTATAAGTGAAGTAATCGCCCTGTGTGCTGTCATGATCACCGTCGCCGGTTTTGCGTTTGCCTCAGCTGCATCGGTACGCAATTTCTTCTTTGAGCAGGAACGCCTCATGCTCTCCCGTTCCGCCGTATTCCTGACCAATCAGCTCGCTGATCGCCTTGATCTGTTCGCTTCATATACCGATGACGCGTTCCGCGGCACCCGCCCGGCCGCGCCTTTCGATATAAGCCTTGGTCTGATCGTGTCCGCACATGATCTGTCGGTTGTCGAAGTCCTTCCCAGTGAGCGTTCCGGGGAATTCTTTGTCGGGTATAGCCTGGCGAACTCGGCGCCTGGTAAAATTCTGTCAGGCATCGGGGATGGGCAACGGATTCACACCGGGGTCATCCGCTCGCCGGAATGGGACGGACCGGCCTTATACTATGCAGAGCGCCGAGGCGACAGGATCGTCGTGTGCGTCTCGGGTATCGAGGCGATTGCCCGCGTTCTTTCCCACGTTTCTGACATATCGAGCGGCGG
>SPCK01000221.1 GCA_004525355.1 Spirochaetales bacterium | reverse complement strand
CCCGGATTCAGCCTTCTGGCCTCCATGGCCACTCCTACGACCTCGTTCCGGACCGCCCCGACATCAAGATCCTCGTCTGGAGCACTGAAAATCCGGCTCCACTGTGTGCACGTCTCAAGACCCTGGATATGCAGATTATCCATCCGGCTGATTCCGGCTGCCAAGAGGTGTTCCGGTTTCAAGGCGGCTTTCTTGGCGGTGATTATACACACCTCGCCACTGTCGCCCGCGATCTTTTGGACGAGCGGTACCTGCAACAAGCTTGATGAAAATACGGGTACATCCAGAGCATTGCACAACTCATTCTGGAAAATTGCATTGAAGCCGCAGCTTGTCGTGATTGCGCGTATTCCGCTCGCCGTCATCTCTTTGGCTGCCTTGATCATCTCCCCAAGTACTCCCCTGTCGGGTTTCTCAAGTATCGTCTGAATGTTGGCGCCTTTGACGTGGTAAAAGCGAATTGGGTATGCATACGAAGCGGGATTGGTGCTGTTTCCGACGAGGGATTCCAACTGGACGAGTCCCCGTGGAACCTGCCCGGATTCCCAGCAGAGAATACCAATGATTGGATTGTCTTTTTCAGGAGACATAGTTTTCCTCGCTTTTTGAACGGACTGAGGTCATTGCCATACTGGAATACAATAGATTCATGCTTCGAGATTCCCGTCCCATACAGACTCTTTCCGTGACATGGTGATACCCCTTTTACCGAGTTCCGCCATAAAGCCGTCGAAATCGACGTCGCTGGGACTCACGATACCTTTTTTTGCAATCCTCCCATCCATGATCATCTGCGCTCCGATGGACGCGGGGAATCCCACGGTTCGCTGCATGGAGGTCAGTCCTGTCGCAAGGTCGCGTTTATCGACTATCTGGTAGATCACCCGTGTGGGCCGGCCGTTCTTCAGTCCTCGTGCATCAGCACGGATCAAGGCTAGATCCCGCTCACCCGCACTATAAAAGAATTGCTCTTGGGAACCCAGGAGAGCGGCGCAGAAGGCACTTGGAGCAATCCTGGCATCGCCCACCAAGATCGGCTCATCTGACAGGAAACCGCTCTTTGCCATGGTTCCCCAGAACGACGCATGTCCCGGCCAGCGGCAGATATAGCGTCCCATATATTTTATGGTCTTCCGGATGCCAAAAGCCTCGGCAAAGTGGCTGCTGTCTCCATTCAAGAAACACTCCAGGGGCCCGCCCATTTCTGGCACATCGAGGATATGCATATTCGCTGGACTGAACATCTCGTCTGCCGCGACCGCGACATCCTTGCCGTCCTTGATGACCACGGCAGGTCGGAGATAGGAACGCATGACGCCCAGGACAGACCAGGTGAATTTATAGTGGATAGGGTTGTTCGCGGAACTCAATTCGGGGAATCCGGCACCATACGAGTGAAAAGCATGCACTTCATCCAATGCATTCAATGCCTGCCGTCCCAATACGAGGTCAATCCCGGGATCCATCCCGAATTCCTCGAGGATGGTCTTCCCCTTCGCCTTCATGACAGAATCTATTTTTTCCAGCTCGCGCCGCTCCGCTTCCCGCCTGGATGGATTCTGCTCTCCAGGATTCGCCAGGTACATGGCAGAAACAAGATTGACTCCCAATTCCGCTGCCAGCCTGGCAACCGGGAGGGCGAAGAGACCGGGAAGCAGCTCCACGACTACATCGGCACCCTTCATGGCTGCTGCAAGCTCTTCATTTTTGGATGCATCAACCCGGATTCCCTTGACCCGCGGATCACCTAATTTCTGGATGGTTTCTGAAATGCCGGGAAGATTGTCGGCTACGATTATCTCCTGAATACCAGGGGCTGACATAAGATCTACGAGGCTTGCCTTGCCTTGCATGCCATATCCGAGTTGAACAACACGCTTTCCGCTCATAGTACATCTCTATTGGCGTCCATTAATTCGGGAATTTCTTCTGGCTTCTTAAAGGGACGTGCTTGCTTGAGCCCGGTTTCTTCCAACGTCAATATGCCATTGAAACAAGTCAGTCCACGCCGTAGATGGGGGTTTTCCTTCAAGGCCCTTACTGGACCCTTGTTCGCCAACTCCATCGCATAGGGCAAGGTTGCCGACGCGAGGGAAGCAGTGGCTGTGCACGAGAACGCCGACGGAATATTGTCGACGCAGTAGTGCAGGATACCTTCTTCGCGGTAGGTAGGATTGTCATGGGAGGTGGATCTACACGTCTCGATCGCACCGGCGTCATCGCAGGCAACATCGACGATCATGCAATCCGGCTTCAAATCCTTGAGCATTTCCCGGGTCACCAGATGGTCTTTCCGGGTTTTCGGCCATAGTATGCAATTGAAAATAACATCGGAGCGCTTCAGGCAGCGCTGCAGGTTTTCCTTGTTTGAATAGAGAAACTGCACGTTGCTTGGCAGGCGATACTTGGCGGACTCCATGCGCTCGAAGGAAACATCCAGGAGCGTGACGTAATTCCCCAAATTCGCCGCCATTTCAGCGACTCCCAGACCGGCATTGCCAGCACCGATTATCGTTACCTCCGGTGTCCTGATCCCGCTGACCCTGGTCATCATCAGGCCATTCCCTCCATTGATGCTCTGCAGGTGCTGGCAAGCCATGAAAAAGCCACCCTTTCCTGCAAGTTCGCTCATGGGTCGGAGCAGGGGGAAGGTTCCAGCATTGTCCGTAATATCTTCATAGGCGATGCCGACGCAACCAGCCGAAAGAAGGGCATCCGTCATCTCCCGATGGGCATTGGAATGCAGGTATGTAAAGATCGTCATGCCTTTTCGCAGGTACTTGAACTCGGGCTGCATGATTTCCTTGACTTTGTAGAGCAAGTCACAATCTTTATATACCGTGTCCCTATCGGTGACGATGGCGCCTGCCCGTACGAAATCGTCATCACTGAAGGAACTACCGATTCCTGCGCCACGTTCAACGAGCACCTTGTGGCCATTTCTGACCAACTCCGCCAATGTTCCGGGAGTAGCGGCACAGCGATACTCGTTATTCTTGATTTCTTTGGGCATACCTATGATCATGAAGTGTCCTCCACTTATACCTGCGACGCGCCGGGAAGCCAAGCAGGAACAGAGCCTTGGCTTCCCGGTGAAATTATAAATCCTGCCGGATACTGCGAACGACGGAGTTACCGAACGTTCGCACCCGGCTTTCAGAGATTAGGCCAGCACGAGCCCTATGATCCCGAAAAGTACGGCGGAGATTACCCCCGCTGTAAGGGCATAAGGAATCTGCGTGGTTACGTGGTCCATATGGTCAGATCCCGCACCAAACGAGGACAGACAGCTCGTATCGGAAACCGGAGAACAATGGTCGCCAAAACAACCGCCGCCGACGATCGCCCCGATGGTCACCAGGACCAGCGTGGAAACGGTGTCTCCTGACAACTGCATTGCAAGGGGCAGGCAGAACGGCGTCAGGATGGCATAGGTTCCCCATGACGTTCCGGTGAAGAACGATATCATGGCGCCAGCCAAGAATGTCGCCAAGGGCAGCATGGCTGGGGTCATCCAACCCTGCGCCATCTCGAAGATGAATTTCTGCGCACCGAGAACCTTGGAGATGTCGTTGATGCAGTAGGCCAGGGCCAGGATGAGGATCGCGGGAATTACGGCTTTGATGCCCCGTATGGCCGTGTCCATGGCGTCCTTGACGCTCTTGAAATACCCGCCGATGGTGAGCGCGATGGATTGGTACATCACGGCCGCGAAGAACGCTTCCAGGGTCTTGGTGCTTCCAAGTATGAGGAAGGTGCCCAGGGCGATTCCGATGATGATTACGACCGGTATGAGGAGGTAGACGATCAGGTTGGCCTTCTTGCCTTCAGCCGGGGTGATTTGATCGATTTCGATTCCCGACATTGGAGTACCGCCGTCCCGGATGACCTTCCCTTCATTGAGCGCGCGTGCCTCGGCCTTTTTCATTGGACCGAAATTGGGAATGATCTGGTAGGCGATCAGGCCGGCGAGAACGACAGCCAGGATACCATAGAAGTTGAAGGGTATGGATCGGACAAAGGCGTTCATTCCTTGTTCCGCGGTCTGGATGGGGCCGTAGCCCTTCAGGAGCCCGGCGATGTACACAGCCCAGGCGGAAATGGGGATTATCGTGCACACCGGAGCGCTTCCGGAGTCCAGCTCATATGCCAGCATCTCTCGGGAGATCTTGTGCTTGTCCGTGAGGGGACGGGCGATCGGGCCGCTGAAAAGCGGGGAAAAATAGTCGCTGAAGAAAATCAGGACACCCATCACCCAGCCTATTCCCGAAGCCTGTCTGCGGGTCTTGATCCGCTTGGAGGCGACTTCCGCGAAGGCGGTTATCACGCCGGCCTTGAAGTAGAACGCGATCATGATGCCGATCGCGATCTCGATCATGACGACCCAGATGAAATCACCGTTCCCCAGCGCATGCTGGAAGAGCTTTGACATTCCGGTAGCCGGATCGAACCCCGCGATGATAACTCCGCTGAT
>SPCK01000253.1 GCA_004525355.1 Spirochaetales bacterium | reverse complement strand
GACCTTGAATGACCGTTTGCCACCATTGACGTCCAGGGTCACTTCTCCGTAGTCGTTGACCACCTTGTCCACGAGGGCGATGACCAAAGCCAGGAAGGCCGAGAGGCTCGCGGCGACGAGCGGGCCGAGTACGATTGGGTTCACGCTCGCCTCCTTTATTGAACCGCTATCATGCCAGAGAAGCCGATGAAGGCCATGGCCATGAATCCAATGGTGATCATGGTGATGCCGGGCCCCTTGAGGCCGGCCGGTACGGGACTCTTCTCGATGCGTTCACGGATGGCGGCCAGCAGCATGATGGCCAGCCACCAGCCAAGCCCCGAGCCGGCACCGAAGGTCACAGCCTGCAGGAAGCCGTAATCGCGTATCTGCATGAACAGGATCGCGCCGAGGATGGCGCAGTTGACCGTGATCAGCGGCAGGAAGATGCCCAACGAGAGGTAGAGTGCCGGGCTGGCTCGGTCTATGACCATCTCCAGCACCTGTACGACTGCCGCGATTACTATGATGAACACGATGAATGACAGGTACTCGAGGCGAAGCGGTATGAGAATGAAGTACAGGACGGCCCAGCTGAGGGCCGCGGTGATGGTCATGACGAAGGTGACCGCCATGCCCAGGCCGAAGGAACTTCTCCAGTCCTTTGAGATTGAGATGAACGAGCACATCCCCAGGAAGTTGGTAAGCAGGATGTTGCTGGTAAAGATCGACGCGAAGAACAGGGTGATCGGGTTGATTATCGGTATCACGGCTTCCTCCTCATGCCTTGGCCGGCTGGGCCGGCGGCGTCGCTGGTTTGGCCGCGGGAGTGCCCGCCTTGCCCTGGGCCGGCTTTGCTTTTGCAGCCTGCATGTTCTTTGCCCACCACATCACCATGGCCACCAGGAAAAAGGCGCTGGGAGCCATGATCATTATGGTCCATGGGACGAACGCGGTCGGCAGGACGCGGAGGCCGAACAGGGTGCCGAAACCCAGCAGTTCCCGTACCACCGCAATGGCCATGAGTACGGCCATGTATCCCAGGCCGCTCGTCAGGCCGTCCCAGAAAGACAGCAAGGGCTTGTTGGCCTGGGCGAACGCCTCAGCCCGTCCCATGATGATGCAGTTGGTGATTATCAGGCCCACGTAGGGTCCGAGCTGTTTGGACACGTCCGGCAGGTAGGCCCGAAGGAGGATGTCGATGATGATCACGTAGAACGATATGACCAGCACCTGCACGATCATGCGGACTTTGCGGGGAATGAGTTCCTTGATCGCCGACAATGTAAAGCTGGAAAAGGCGGTGGTCAACGCGACGCCGATGGTCATGATGGCCGTATTGCGCAGATTGTTGGTTACCGCGAGGGTGGAACAGATGCCCAGGATCTGTATGAAGATCGGGTTGTTGGTCCAAAGATTGTCCTTGAGTATGGACATTGTTTTCGATTGGCTCATAGGGCGCCTCCCGCGACTGCGCGTACCCGGGCGAGCGCCGCGTTGATGATGCTTTCAAAGGCCGAACTGGTCCTGGACGCGCCGGTGATGCCATCCACGAGGCCGTTGTCCGGATTCACGTCGCCCGTACCCTTGGATTCAGCGCCAGAGGTCACCTTGATGCCCTTGGCGGAGGCTTCGTTCCGGAACTGGTCCAGGAACCAGGATTCCTCGATGCGGCCGCCCAGGCCCGGCGTCTCGTTCTGGGAGACGACCTGCACGCCCCTGATACGGTCGCCTGCGGGATCGGCCGCCACGATGACGGTGATGGTTCCCCAGAGCCCGGCTCCGCTCTGCTCGACGGCCAAGAAAGATGATCCGTCGACGGTGGCCCGGTAGGCGCGCGGCGAGGCGTCGGCGATGGGCGTGACGGCGGCCGCGTATAGGGTCTTGGCTTCATCGGGATTCCCGTAGGATATCCCCAGGGCGCCAAGGACAGCTGCTTGGGAGGTCAGCTCGCGATTGGCCGCAACCCGGTCTTTTGTCCCTTCATTGGCCAATGCCAGACCGGTCACGAATATCGCGCTTATCACAAACGTGAAAACGACCACATATAGGATGGAGTCCTTCTTCATTGAGCGGCCTCCTTGCCCGTGTTACCCTGGGACGCGACCGTAGCACGGGTTTGCTTGCGCTTGGTGGCGTCGGTGACCAGCTTGTCCAGCAGGCTGGCGAACGTGTTGCCGATCAGGATCGCGAAGCTGGTCCCCTCGGGGAACAGGCTGAACGTTCGGATGATTACAATGACCGTGCCGATGAGCGCGCCGTACGCCCACTGGGCGCCCTTTTTCTTTGGAGCCGACACGGGATCGGTGCTCATGAATACGGCGACGAACAGGAAGCTGCCTGCCAGGAGTGATTCCAGGGGCAGTGCCTTCTGGATCCCGGCCGACCAGAAGATCACCGCCATCGCGGCGCCGCCCAGGATGGTAGACAGGATGAGTCGCCATTGCGCGGTCTTGGTGATTATCAGGTACGCGGCGGCCAACGTAATCAGAAGTACGCTCGACTCGCCTATGGCGCCGGGGCGCATACCCAGGAGCAGGTCCACGATCGGCGTCGATTGTCCCGTGCGCATCAGCGCGAGCGGCGTGGCAGCGCTCAGCGCGTCCGGGGCGCCGAACAGGCTTCCGGCCGCCATGCCGAAGTTTCCCGGCGCGTAGAAGGACGTACCCATCACGCCTGCGAAGGAGATGTAGACGAACAGGCGTCCGGCGATGGCGGGGTTGAACACGTTGCGCCCGAACCCGCCGTAGACCTCCTTCGCCATGAAGATGGCGAAAACGATACCGATGACGACTATCCACAGGGGTACCGCGGGCGGCATGGACAGGGCGAAGAGCGTACCGGTGACCAGGACCGCCTCGCTCACCTTGCCGCCCTTTTTCTTCTCGAACAGGTATTCGGTAAGGATGCCGGCACCCAAGCTGAGCGCCAGGACGACCAGCACTCGCGGCCCGTACAGGTACACCGAAAACGCGGCGATCGGCGCCAAAGCGTACAGGACTTTTCGCATCATGGGTTGTTTTTGGAACACGGATAGACTCCTTGCGGGAGATATTCCGCGGCGGTCCGACAATATGGACGGAAACTTGGATTGCGGAAGTTCCCCCGATGTGCAAAGTATATAGTAACCAGTGAATATGACAAGGAGTGGGGTAGCGAGCAGGAAGGCTAGCCACATCAAAATTGGCTCGACGCGGGAGTTGTAGCAGCGACGGGCCGGGACGGCGCGAGACTGTACCGAATCGGGGGGCCCCGGCAGGAAACTACGCTTTCTTCACGAGCGACCGGGCCGCCTCTTTCCACTCGGCGACCTCTTCCGTCGCGGCGGGAATGATGGCCCGCGCCCAGGTCCTGAGCGTCTTCATGAACTCCTCCGGTTCGTCCTGGAAGATGTAGTGCCGCGATTTTTCGAAACGCGCCAGGACGGCGTTTCGATGATTTTTCGCGAACGCCTCCGCCTTGCCGTCGGCCCAGATGATATCGTACCTGCCCTCGGCGAGCAGGGTGGGAACGGGGCACGATTCAAACACTCCATCGAACCGGAACGTATTGTAATCGGAAGTGAACTCAGGGTCGAATCGCATATCGTGCCTGGCCGCTTGTGCCATCCGCTCTGGCGAAAGGGATCGATAATTGCCCCGCTTCCAGAACCCGGCCGCCAGCAGGTTGTAGAACATGGTGTTGTAATCCATCTTGCCCGCGGTAAACCCGTCCTTGTGCTCCTTGAAGGCTTTCAGTTCATCGTCGGAAAATACTTCCGTGCCGCGGTCCACGGAGGGAAGCAAGGACATCAGTGGTTCGGCGGCGACCAGCGCGAGCCCGAGTACACGCTCCGGATGCCTGATCGTGTAATACTGCGCCACCGCTCCCCCGTATGAGAAACCGAGCACTATCCATGCGTCGTAACCGAGCGCCTCGCGCAGTCTGTCAAGGTCGTCTACGGCCTGGTCGAACGTGTAACCGTTGCCTGGGATATAGTCGGACGATCCGCAGCCGCGCTGGTCGTAGTACACCACGGTAAACGCGTCGGCGATTTCGGAAAACCAGGGATGAAAGCAGTGATGCGTATCGCCCGGGCCTCCGTTGATGAGCACGATAGGCGTACCCGATCCTTC
>SPCK01000453.1 GCA_004525355.1 Spirochaetales bacterium | reverse complement strand
TTGGTCGCTATCTTCTCCTGCAGTCGTTTGGCAGCGGTGGGATTTCGCCGCAGGTAGTCGTCGATGCCGCGCTTGACCTCCTGGATGATCCAGGGCCTGATGTCGCCGTTGCCCAGCTTGTTCTTGGTCTGGCTTTCGAACATCGGGTTCTTGAGCTTGATGGCGACGGCTGCGGCTATGCCTTCCCGCACGTCCTCGCTGCGGTACGAAGCCTGGTAGAATTCGTTGATGGCCTTGAGAAAGCCTTCGCGGAAAGCGGACAGGTGGGTCCCTCCGTCCGAAGTATATTGGCCGTTCACGAACGAGAAATACTCCTCGCCGTAATTGTTCGTGTGCGTGAAGGAAAACTCCATCTTGTCGCCGCGCCAGTAGCCAGCCTCGTACAGTACGTCGTCGCCGGTTTCGTCGCGAAGCAGGTCCATGATGCCATTCTCGCTGGCAAACTCCTGTCCGTTGAAATCCAGGGTCAGGCCGGAATTGAGGTACGCGTAGTGGCGCATCCGCTTCTCGACGAATTCCATATTGTACGCATACTCGTTGAAGATTTCCGGATCCGGAATGAACTCGACCAAGGTGCCGTCCGCCTCCCGGCTTGCGACCCCCTCCATCTTCTTCCTGAGGACGCCGCGCTCGAAAATCGCCTCCATGTACTTTCCTTCGCGATACGAGACAACGCGAAAATAGTGCGAAAGAGCGTTGACGGCCTTGGTGCCGACGCCATTCAGGCCCACGGAAAACTGGAACACGTCATCGTTGTACTTGGCGCCGGTATTGATGATGGATACGCAGTCGATCACCTTGCCCAGGGGAATACCCCGCCCCCGATCCCTGACCGACACCCGGCCGTCATTGATGGCCACGCCGATACGTTTGCCGTAGCCCATGATGAATTCGTCGACCGCGTTGTCCACGACTTCCTTGAGAAGTATATAGATGCCGTCATCGGGATTGGCGCCCGAACCCAGGCGACCGATGTACATACCGGTACGCAGGCGGATATGCTCGAGGGACGAGAGAGTCTTTATCTTCGATTCATCGTACTGGTGGGCGTTCATCTTTGCCATGGGAGCGACTATAGCACAACGCCGGGTCTGTTGAAAAGTTGAGGGCACGGATGGATCAGTCGGCAGCCAACCTTTCCGCGATTGCCGCCGCCAACCGGGCGTTGTTCATGACCAGCGCGATATTCGATTCAAGGCTGTCCCCACCGGTCAGGTCCTTGACCCGGGCGAGCAGGAAGGGCGTGACGTCCTTGCCGCGAACGCCTTCTTTACTGGCCTCCGCGATTGCCTTGTCTATCGCCCCATTGATAACCGCGGGCTCCATCTCGTTCTCAGCCGGAATGGGATTGGCGATCACGGCGCCGCCGCCCAGGCCCAGGCTCCATTTCGCCTTGAGCATGGCTGCGATTTCCCCAACGGAATCCATGCGGGTTCCGGCTGGCACTCCGGATCTGCTGGTGTAAAAGGCGGGAAATTCGTCGCCCCGATAGACGACGACGGGAACCCCCTTGGTTTCAAGGTATTCGAGAGTCCTGGGAATATCGAGGATGCTCTTGGCGCCCGCGCAGATGACGGCGACGTCGGTCCGCGCGAGCTCATCCAGGTCGGCTGATATGTCCATCGAAGATTCGGCTCCCCGATGGACGCCGCCGATGCCACCGGTCGCGAAAACGCGGATTCCGGCCATGGCGGCGATGATCATGGTCGCGGCGACGGTGGTCGCCCCGTCCGCGCCCGAGGCGACGATGCCCGCGATATCCCGCCTGCTTACCTTTGCGACCCGGTGGCCCGCTTCACCCAGCCGACGGATCTCGCCCTCGGTCAGCCCCGCCTTGAGCCGTCCACCCAGGATGGCAATGGTGGCGGGTACGGCGCCAGCTTCCCTGACAACCTTCTCGACCGCCAGCGCGGTCTCGGCATTTCGGGGGTAGGGCATGCCATGGGAAATGATCGTCGATTCAAGAGCCACCACTGGCCGGCCGGCATGCAACGCGGACAGCACTTCCGGGGCTATATCAAGGAATTGGTTCAATGAATACTCCTTTGGCGTATGACTCGAGCATGGCAGCGCTCACGCCGGGGCGCACGGCTCCGGTCGACTCGGCGCACAGGCTCGAGGCGGCGACGGCCATCATTGCCGTATACTCCAAGGTATACCGACGTGCGCGTGACCATGCAAGGGCAGCCGCCGCGGCGTCTCCGGCGCCGGAGACATTCACGACCGGCAAGCCAAGGGGTCTCGCGATTCCTTCGCCTTCCGAACCACACCACAGCAGCCCGCCGGCTCCCAGCGAGACAAATACCTCCGCCGTGCC
>SPCK01000146.1 GCA_004525355.1 Spirochaetales bacterium | reverse complement strand
TACCGTAGCGTTGAGGATGGAAAGCCTTGGATCGTCAACTGGTTCACCTTCGGCGGATACCACATCGAACAGCTGCTGCATACCCTGAATTTCCAGTCGTCCGGAGTTTTCAGCCTGAGCGGAGGAGAGCTGCTTCACTCCGCCATGGAGCAGGCCCTTCATGCCTTGCTATCCAGCCGCAGCTCCAAGGGGCTGGACTGCTCGGTCATGGTGTATTCGTTTCTTATGGATATTTACCGGCACGCCCATCTGTCCAGCGACGAGAGCCTTGAGCGCAAGCACGAACGCCTTGAGCCCGTGCTGTCCCTCATTTCCAGGGATTACGCCAAGCCCTTGACGATAGACGACCTGGCGGCGGCTATCGGACTTTCTCCGCAGCATTTTTGCGTCGTGTTCAAGCAGGCCATGAACACGCGTCCCATCGAGTACCTGAACTTGTTCAGGATACGCAAGAGCAAGGAACTCATGCTTGCGAACGATGGCCTGAAAATCCAGGAAGTGGCCAAGATCGTTGGTTACGGCAATGTCGCTTACTTCACGACGCTTTTCAAGAGACTTGAGGGCGTCAGTCCCAGCGAATTCCGCAGGGGCGTGTAAGCGGAGCAGGTATCCGGGGAGCATCATGGGGAAGCCCGAGACCCCGCAACCCGTTCGCGGATGCGAGCGGGCGAGGAGGCTCGGGCGGGGGGGCGCGTCTGGCAGAGGCGCCCGGATTACTGCCCGTGGCGACCCCCGAGCCGCTTGCTCCCCTGGGGCGGCGGTGGTACGCTAGTGTCCATCACCGTTTCAAGGACGCGCCATGAACCCCATCATACAGTCGCTGTTCGATCGCAAATCCGTCCGGGCCTTCGAGGACAGGCCGATATCGGAGGAGGACAGAAACCTGATACTGGACGCGGCCATCCAGGCGCCCACGGCGGGGAACCAGGCCTTGTACGCCATGCTGGATATCCGGGATCAGGGCATCAAGGACGCGCTGGCAGTCAGCTGCGACAACCAGCCGTTCATCGCCACGGCCCCGATGGTCCTCGTGTTCCTCGCGGATACGCGTCGATGGCTGGATTGCTACGAATATGCCGGGGCCCCACACAGGAAACCGGAGGCGGGCGACTTGGTCATCGCCTGCGAGGACGCCCTGATCGCCGCGCAGAACGCCGTCGTGGCGGCCCAGTCGCTCAGGCTCGGGTCGTGCTACATCGGTGACATCCTCGAGAACAAGGAAGACGTCACGCGATTCTTGCACCTCGACGAGTACGTCTTTCCGGTGGCCATGCTCGTATTCGGCTATCCCACGGCGCAGCAGCGCGACCGGCCAAAGCCAAAGCGCTTCGGACGGGACTACATCGTGCACAAGGATACGTACTCGCGCCTGCCTGAAGCCCGTCTGCGCTCCATGTTCCGGGACGTACACCCGGAGCATGACTTTGACCAGTTCATGAACGCCTTCTGCAAACGCAAGTACATGTCCGACTTTGCCGTCGAACTGTCACGCTCGGTGAGAGAGTACCTGAAACCGTTCCTTCACAAATAGAAGGTCACGCCCAGATACGCGTAGAGCCACCATGACGGGAACAGGCTGTCGCTCCAGGGCGTACCGTCGGGCAGTATGTACGGGTTCAGTCCGAAGGACAGGGGCGAACGGTCGTCCTCGGCATAGAACGATTCGCTGTCGGTCAGGCTTGCCCAGTAGTCGTTGCCGGGCAGGGCGATGAGCCAGAGAAAGCGGGCTCCCAGGGTCAAGGCCATGCGGGGCAGGAAATACCACTCCGCGCCTGCCTCCGCGGCCGCACCCAGTGCCCCCACGGTATGCGCGATCTCCTTGCGGTTCATCATCACATAGTTGCCCGATCGGATGGGTATCTGGTCCCAGACCTGCTTATAGCTCAGCATCCCGAACGCCGGCCCCACCCCCGCAGACAGGTTGAACGTACGGGACAGGTTGAGCACGGGAGACAGCACGAGGCTGCCAGCCATGGCGGTGCGGGTGACGGTGTAGTACACCGTATTGCCAAGAACGATAAGTCCCCCGACTCCGGTTGTAGTGATTTCGCCCGTTTTTCGGTCGATGAAATCCATAGTAGCAACATCATCCGCCAAGTATGGCATGTTCTGCACGTCGGCATAGGTCATGTCGTTTATATGGAACACATCGTGCATGTCTATGTCGGCGCCCAGGCTTAGCTTGAGTTTCCGGTTCAGCCGGTACGAGACGTTCGTTCCGCCAAGCACGACGAAGGTATCCAGATTCTGGCCCACCGCTACCGGGGGCGCGGCGAACAGGGCCGCGAAGCGGGTGGGGCCCAGTCGAAGGCCGATCCCTATACCATTGGCCGACACGTATTGGTAACCGTAATCCTCGCCCAGCGTGACCAGGACTTCCTGTGGAATACGGGTGCCGGCTTCCGCCACGATGGCCGCCGTATCGGTGCGCACCAGGCGCAGCGACACCAGGAATTCGCCGTTCTCCTCGGTTATCGCCCCGTCAATGAAATACTCGGCCTCCTCGAACAGACCCGCCGAAAGGTTTGCCGATCCGGTCGGGTCGGACAGGGCCAGCTCTATCTCCTCCAGGTAGCGCTCAAGGTTCCTGCGGTCCACCAGCTTGAACACCAGGCTATCCGTGATGGCCGCCTCCACCAGCGCGGAAAATGCCTGGCCTATCAGGTGCTTCTCCGCCAGTGGCGACGCGTTGCGGAATTCCAGTACCGCTACAGGGCTGCGCGACAGTTGCCCCTCGGCTATCGTGGCGGCAAGTCGGTCAACCAGCCTGCCGGCTTCGCGCGAGGGTGATTGAGCAAACGTCGTGCCCAGTATCGTCATGGCCATGATCGGAAGCATCCATATTCTCCGCACTGCGTCCCCCCGGGGTGTTTTGATTATATAGACTATCGTGCATGGTACCTGGTGGAGCAATAGGCGCGAGCTTGAGAAGGTTCATGCTTGCCCCGCAATGCCGTGAGGCGTTACAGTGCCTGCATGTCACAATCATCATCGAGCGGACCGGTCGCTTCAGAATTCAAATATGATCTGCTCCTGCTATTGGCCGCGGCCATCTGGGGCACGGGCTTCGTTGCCCAGCGCCTTGGCTTGCGGGTGCTTCCTCCGATAGCCTTCAACGGAGCGCGGTTCGGCTTGGGCGCGCTGGCGCTCATCCCGTTTATTCTGCTGCGGCGTACGACGTTTCAGGCTCTACGCAAGGCGGCCGGGCCGGCCGTGCTGGCGGGTTTTGTGATTGCCATCGCGGCCAACCTGCAACAGATCGGCATGCAGTCCACGGGGGCGGGCAAGGCGGGGTTCATAACGGGGCTCTATGTGGTGCTCGTTCCCATCACGGCGATTTTTCTGGGCAAGCGAACGTCGGTGCGGACTTGGCTGGGAGCAGGGCTCGCCCTGATAGGGCTGTTTCTTCTGTCGGTTACCGGCAATTTTACGATGGAACGCGGCGACTTCATAATCTTCGTCAGCGCGTTTTTCTGGACAGCCCATATCCTTGTCCTGGACCACTGGGCTCACCGAGTGGATGTCATAGCGCTGACCGCCATGCAGTTTGCCGTGTGCTCGGTGGTGAGCTGGGCCATCGCCTTTCCTGTGGAGACGTTTGCGGCGAGAGATTTTATCACCGGCATCGGTCCCGTTTTGTACGGGGGCCTTGTGAGCATAGGCATAGGCTTTACCCTGCAGACCATAGGCCAGACCAAAGCCCATCCGGCCCGGGCATCAATCATCCTTTCAATGGAGGCTACCTTCGCGGTGTTGGCGGGCTGGCTCATCCTTGGAGAAATACTGAGCGTGCGCGAGATTTCAGGCTGCGCGTTGATGTTTGCCGGTATCATTTTGGCACAATTGCCCGGGCGCATGGTAGCGCCGCCGTCAACGGGACTGTCCGCGACTGACTGAAGGGAATCCCTGGCGTTGGCGCTGGATTGGTCTATGACTGCGGACCCGGTCAGTCCTTCCAGTCCAGAGGGCCTGATTCAAAACGCTTCCTGAAATTTCCAAGGACGATGTCCCACGCCCTGTCAAAATAGTCGTAAACGGAGCGCCATCCTGCATCCGCGCCCCATCCGAGGTGATGAACGCGTACGCGGACTTTGCCGGATCCCGCCGGCTCGAAATTGACCACCACATAGGTGCGGATATCCCTGAACTGCCTGAAGGAAGGCGGCGCATTCCACTCGAACGACAGCATCGACTTGGGGAGAAAGCTCAGTATTCTGTTTCCCTCGCCACCGCGGAAACCTGGCTCAGCTTCAAGGTCAAAGTAGATCTCGTACGGCCCGCCTATCCTCAGGTCTATCCTGGTGGACGGAGAGAAGAATTCCCGGGCGCCTTCGTCGGTGGTCCAGGCGCGCCATGCTTCGTCGAGGGAGGCCTTGACTATGGTTTCCTTGTACAGGACAAGGCTCGTCGTTTCCTCCGGATAGCGCGACACAGGGAAGCCTGACGCATTTGCTTGGTCATTATCGGTTTCTGGCATGGTCACTCCTTGTGCGCCGCAGGGATTTTCATACCGTGCGCATCCATTACGGTAGCATACTAGAGCGGCATGAGGAATTGAAGGTCCGGTCCCGGGCGCGCCGATTCCGGTAGTCACTCGAGGCTCGGGGGAGGGCCCGTCCGTAACGACGGCACGTCTATCGGAGGCGACCGGAATGTGGCCCATGGTCCGCCCGTCAAGGGCGGTAATCGCGGGCTCGCGATCCTCGAGGATCGCCGAGGCAAAGTCGCTGATCTGGAGGGCGTGAAAGTGCTCGGCAGGGTCGGCGTTCAAGAAGAGGGCTCGATCCTCGGCTTCCCAGGTGGTGGGTAAGGTTTCTTCCCCGGGGATGGTCCCGATGTCGTTCAGGGCGGGTTCGGCCATGGCCGAGAGGCCCGCGACGAACATCATGCCGCCGTCGGTCTGCACTCCCGCCGTAGCGCCATTGGAGCCGTGTATGTGAACCTTGGCGTAGATTCACGGTTTCTGGGAATTCGATACGACGATCGAGCCAAGGGCCCCGGACTTGAATCGAAGGCGACGATCCGGAAATCCGACGCGAAGACTTTGACTTTCGCCGGATCGCGGCCCTGAACGCCGGCGAGTTCAGCGTTCTCAACCTTCGCCAAGGCCTTCGCTTGGAGGCAAGCCACTTTGCCGCTCGTTATGATTCCAAACGGTATTCTTGCCTTCTTCAGGGTTCCAATACGACTTTGAGGAGGCCCGGCTCACACGCGTAGAGGCGCTCGAACCACGCATGGCCCTCCGAGAGTGTCGCTATGGCGCTCACGAGGGGGCGGGGATCGAGCTTGCCGTCGGCCATGAGATCGATGACGCGGGAATATTCGCCCGCGACCGCGTACGACCCGATAATAGTTATCTGCCTCGTGACGATTTCCTGGAGGGGCAACTCTATCATGGAGCTCGCGTTTCCGATCAGGGTGATGGAACCGCCTTTGCGGGTCGAGGCGATGGCGGTGCGGAGCGGGTCGGATGCACCCACAGCCTCGAACGCGCGATCCACGCCACGCCCGCTCGTCATGTCGCGGAACTCGCTCATATGCGCGGCATCCCTCGGGTCGAGAGCGGCATCGGCGCCGAACGCGAGCGCGGAGGCGCGCCTGTCCGGCTGGGTGTCGAAGGATATGATCGTGCCGGCCCCCGAGGCGCGGAGTATCGAGACCAGGAGCAGGCCGATCAGTCCAGTGCCGATAACGGCGACTGTCTCGCCTTCAGCGAGAGGCGTGACCGCAAGAGCGTGGGCCGCGACGGCGCACGGCTCGGAAAGCGCCGCCTGAATGAAATCGATGTTCCGGGGTAATCTGAACAAGATTCGCTCAGGCAGGACGATATACTCGGC
>SPCK01000458.1 GCA_004525355.1 Spirochaetales bacterium | reverse complement strand
GAGCGTACGGCGTTTCGCAGCTCTTCCAGGGCCGGCTTGAGGTTGGCCGCCGCCACGCGCGCTTGCAGGGGCGTAAGCTCGGGTACCAACCCCGCGCGGTAATTGGCCTGGGCCTGTGCCGCCCGGCTTTCCGCCGCCGCGATGTTTTCTTCCATCAGCGCGACATTTTCTTGGAGCAGCAGGATGCTGTAGTAGGCCTTGCGCACGTCCCGCTCCAGCCTGACCCTGGCCTGGGCGTAGGTGATAAGCCCGGCCTCGTAGTCCAGCCTCAGGTTGTTCATGCCCTCGAATAGCGCCGCGTTGAGCATGAGTTGGGCGGACAGCGAGCCCGAGGCGCTCCATTGGGGAAGCTCCACAGGTCCTACCATAGTCGGGACGTTCATGCGGGCCATGGTCCCGGAAATATCCACCGTGGGGATGAATACGTTCCAGGATGTATCCACCTTGCGTCCCTTGGCGGCGCTGTCTATGCGCGCGCTGGCCAGGCCGACGTTGTTGGCCAGGGCAAGCTCAACGGCCCGGTCGATATCCACGGCCAGTTCGCCTGCGCTGGAAGCGGGGCCCGTGAAGGCGCCGCCGAGGGCCGGGCCCAGGCTTGAAGGAACGATGCCGGGCAGCGAAAAGCGCGCCGTCGCGGCGGTTTCGGCAGGGGCATCGTATGGCGGCGCTACCGCCTGGCGAATGGCCTCCTCATCCGCTTGCCGCGCCGGCTCTCTTGAGCCGAGGGCGCCAAGCTCGGGCGTTAGGGCAAGGGCGATGACGGCCGCCATTGCGAAGACGCTGCGCGGCGGGAAGGCCCCGCGGACGGGGTGCTGGGTATTCATGGGAAACGCTCCTGTATCGGCCTGGCAAATGAGCGCGCGTGAGCGCCGGACAAGATTCAGGCTCTTCATATAAGGTCCGCCCAGGGCGCGACCGTTGCGATCTTCGCGATCTTCGCGACGCATGCGAGGGGACCGCGCTTATAGTTTGTATCCTTCATAGTATCACCTCTTCCATCAGGCCCTGCAGCATGAATCGGTGCAGGGCGCGTAGGCATTCTTTATGGCTTGGCTGGGCGCTTCCCGCGCAGCGCATCAGTTGATGTATGGTTAGGAACAGTATCCAGCGCACGGTCGTGCCCAGGGATCCGCCTACGAGGCGCATGCCCGCGCCTTTGTCCTCCAGGAACGAGAACAGCTCAAGTAGCCGCGGCGGCAGGAGGTCCGGCACGCCGATGCGCTGCATGCGCATCCAGTCCAGGGCTACCAGTATATCCGGGCGCGCCAGTAGGTATTCGGACGCGCTTGCCATAGCCAGGTAGAGGCGTTCCGCGGGCGGATTCGTACCCTGCAGCCGCTTGGCTATGACCTCGCTTATTCGCTCGAATTCGGCGGAGAACAGGCGCAACAGCATGTCCTCTTTGCTTCGAAAATGGGAGTAGAGGCCGCTTTTTGAGAGGCCCGAGCGCTTGGCCACCATCTCCATGGAGGCGTTCCACGAGCCTGCCTTGGCCACCACGGCCGCTACTGCCTGCAAGAGGCCGTCCGGGGTGGCCGTCTCCGCCTGCGAAAGCCTTGCCTTGGAGTCCAGCGCCGCGTAATCCATATCCGGGAATCCCGATGGAGCTCGGGCTCCCGGCGTATACCCGGCACCGCCTCCCAGGCCATGGGCTGCGAGCTTGAGTATCGACGCCGTAAGGCCGGCCAGCTCGCCGCGGGCCGCCGGCAGCGGGACTTGCCAGCGCTTACGCTCAAGATGGAACAAGGCCACCAGGAAAAAACAAGTGGCGACGGCAACCTGTGCCTGGTCCCGTAAAGGGTCGGGCCTTCCCTCCTGCGAGTCCAACTTGATGTCTCTGGCCGCCAATTCCGCCGCGAACACCTGGTCCACGTCGCTGTAGCGCATGATCCTGGCGAACATGAAGGCCATATCCCAAGGCCTGGCGCCGAAATAGGCGGCCAGCGTCTCGAGCAGGCGCAAGACCTTGGGGATCGAGTCGGTAACGCCGGAGAGGCCGCTTGGGAAGGCGGCTTTCATGGCTTCGGCATAGCGGTCGAAGAACGCGGCGCGCATGGCGGCAAGCAATTGGTCTTTGTCCCTGAAATGGCGGTACAGGGCGGGCTTGGTAACGCCGAGTTCCGCGGCTACTTCGGTGAGGCTCATCTTCTTGTAGGCCTCGCGCCCCCATACACGGAACGCCGCCGCCAGAATATCTTCGTGTTTCATAAGTGTTTGCGACCGGTCGTTAACTTATAGAGTTCCGGTGCCTTCGTCAAGCCATGCGCAGCCTCGGCGGTATTTTGCT